>NZ_VFTK01000010.1:0-177367 GCF_006439495.1 Mesorhizobium sp. B3-1-8 | reverse complement strand
GAATTCGGCGGGCCATGGGCGCTTCTTGGCGTCGTAGCTCAGCCCGCCAATGCCATGCGATGTCTGTGACACGTCTTCTTCCTCCGAATGACCGCGCCGGTTCTCCCGCCCGGTGGGGCGGGAGAACGAAGGGAGCGGTGCCGCTTTAACAGCAGCCGATTTCAGCCGGTCCGATGCGTCGGCGCGCCGCTCATCGAGAAGTGCGGCCTCAGTTCTTCTTCAGGAACTTGTCGATGTTCGCCGGGGTGACAAGCTGGAAGGGCACATAGACCTTGTGCTCGACCTTCTCGCCCTTGGCGAGCTTCAGCGCCGCGTCGAGCGCGCCGGCGCCCTGGCCGGCGGCGTCCTGGAACACCGTCACATCAAGATCGCCGGCCTGCATCGCGGCCAGCGCGTCCTGGGTGGCGTCGACGCCGCCGACGACCACCGACTTCATGTCGACATTGGCCGCCTTCATTGCCTGGATGGCGCCGATGGCACTCTCGTCGTTGTTGGCGATGACGCCGTCGAACGGCTTGCCGGACGACAGCCAGTTGGTCATCAGGTTCTGCGCCTGGTCACGATCCCAGTTCGAGGTCTGCTTGTCGATGATCTTGATGAAACTGCAGTCCGGGGTGGCGATCACTTCCTCGATGTCCTTGGTGCGCTGCACCGCGGCCTGGTTGGAAAGCTCGCCCATGATCACATAGACATTGGCTTCCTTCTTGCCGGCTTCCTTGAACAGGCGGCAGGCTTCCTTGGTCTCGAGCGTGCCGGATTCGGACTCGTTCGAAGCGACGAAGGCCTGGTTGTCGGGCAGCGAGTCGACATTGACCGGCTGGCGATTGACATAGACCAACGGGATCTTGGCCGCGGCGGCCGCATCCGACATCGCCTGGGTGGCCGAGGTGTCGACCGGATTGACGATGATGGCGTCGACGCCCGATGCGGCAAAATTCTTGATCTGGTCTAGCTGCTTGGCCACGTCGTTCTGCGCGTCTTCGACCTGCAGCTCGACGCCGTCCATGCCCTTGGCCTGCGCGATCATGCCGTTGCGCAGCACGGTCAGGAAGTTGTCGTCGAACTTGGCCATCGAAACGCCGATCTTGGCGGCGAAGGCGGATGAACACATCAGCGCCGAAAGCGCGACGCCCAAAAGCAGTTTCTTCATTTTATCTCTCCTCCACTTGGTGTCCGGCTGCACCCATTTGAACCGGAATCCCCGGTTTGCCCGGGGAATCTCTCCCTGCGGCCATGCGGCGCTGCCAATCCGGTGGAACGCCTCTTCCTCCGTTCGAAACAGACGCTTCGGAACGAAAGAACCAAAAAGCCTAGTTAGTGAAATATTTATTCCATTTCGTTTGGAAACGTCAAGGGTGATTCCGACTGGGGCAGTCGGTTTTTCGATCGCGATTGTCGCGGCGAAGACCCACGATCAACGCCGCATGGGCCAGAATCGCGGCAAACCGCCGTGAAAGAATCCATCAGCCTGATGGATTCTTTCACGGCGGACGCTAGATATTTTCCGGCAGGTAGATGTCGAAGGGCAGGAAGGTCTGTCCCGGCGCATTGGCCGCGCCGCTTTCGATGGCATGGGCCATCAGCCCGACGAGTTCCCGGCAGAGTGCCGCGAGTGGCGTCGAGATGACCATGGTGAGGATGTTGTCGGCGAGCGCGGCGCGCGAGACGGCGTTGATCTCGTTGCAGATGACGATCGGCATCTCGGCCGGGCTCGCCGCCCTCAGTGCCGAGACCGCGCCCTCCATGCCGCCGCCGGCGACATAGCAACCGGCAAGATCGGGATGGCGTGCCAGAAGATCGAGCATGGCGCCATGCGTGACGTCATTGGCCTCGAGGTTGACCAGCGTCTCCATCACGGTGAAGTCCGGCGCATGCTCGCGGAAATAGGAGCGGAAGCCGATCTCGCGCAATTCATGGCCGTGGAAGCGATGGCTGCCGACGAAGAGCGCGACCTTGCCGGGCTTCCTGGCGGCCTTGGCGATCATCCAGGCGGCGCTGCGCCCGACCTTGCGGTTGTCGAGACCGACATAGCCCTCGCGGATACCGGCGGCAAAATCGGACAGCAGCGAGAAGACCGGCTGCCCCCTCGCCTTCAGCGCCTCCACGACCGCCGTCAGCGTCGGATGATCCGGGCCGACGACGGCAATGGCTCTCGACTTCGCCGCCAGCCCGCGCATTTGGGCGGCAATCTCGTCGGGCGCCAGCGAGGCGGCGAAATCGACTGTCGCAACACCACGAAAGCGTTGCGATTGTGCGACCGCCAGTTCGAGCTCCCTGGCGAAATCGCCATAGAAGACGTCATTGCCCCTCAGCAGCAGGAAGCCGAGCCGGTATTCCGGCAATTCCTGTCGCATGCGCTGCTTGATCAGTCCCGCCGCGTGATAGCCGATCTCGGTGGCGGCCTCGTAGACCCGGCGCGCCGTCTCCTCGCGCACAGGCAAGCGGCTGTTCAGCACTCTGTCGACGGTAGCGACGCTGACGCCCGAGACGCGCGCGAGATCGGTAATGGTCGGCCGCTTTGCCATGAATGCTCCATCGCTTATCCGGCTGAGGATATCTCATTCTGATAGGAAATGATAGAAACTATCTTTCTGATGTTGAGCCTATCATATGCTGGCGGTATGTTGAAGTGGAGCTGGCCATGGACGAGCCCGGACCTGCCGGAGCCGTTCACCAGGCGCTGTTGGAGGAACTTCAATGACGGCCATGACATCTTCGGCGGCGCCGCCACGCGACTACAGCCTGACCGGCCGCGATGCAAAACGCGCTGTCGAGAACGGGTTGGCGGCGGCCGAGTGGTACCACACCGAAATCCCACGCAAGCGGATGAAAGAGCTGATGCAGCGCTCGGACCAGCCGGCGATCCGCGACACGCTCATCTGGCTCGGCGCCATGCTTCTCAGCGGCGCGGGCGGCATCTGGTTCTGGGGCAGCTGGTGGTGCGTGCCGTTCCTGTTCGTCTACGGCACGCTCTACGGTTCCTCGACCGATTCCCGCTGGCACGAATGCGGCCACGGCACGGCCTTTCGCACGCAGTGGATGAACGACGCCGTCTACCAGCTCGCCTGCTTCATGATCATGCGCAACCCGGTGACCTGGCGCTGGAGCCACACGCGCCACCACACCGACACCATCATCGTCGGCCGCGACCCGGAGATCGCCGTCATGCGGCCGCCGGACCTGCTGCGCGTGGTGCTCAACTTCTTCGGCATTCTCGACGCCTGGCACGCGGTGGTCGACATGGTGCGCAACGCCGCCGGCGTCATCAGCGCCGCTGAAAAAACCTTCATTCCAGAGCAGGGCCAGCCGAAGGCGATCCGGGTGGCCCGCCTATGGCTCGCCATCTACGTCGCGACCATCGCCTTGGCCCTCTACCTGCATTCCTGGCTGCCGCTGATGCTGATCGGCCTGCCCCGGCTCTATGGCGCCTGGCATCACGTCATGACCGGCCTGCTGCAGCATGGCGGCCTCGCCGACAACGTCATCGACCACCGCCTGAACAGCCGCACGGTGCTGATGAACCCGATCAGCCGCTTCATCTACTGGAACATGAACTACCATGTGGAGCACCACATGTTCCCGATGGTGCCCTATCACGCGCTGCCGAAGCTGCATGAGATGATCAAGCACGACCTGCCGGCGCCGACGCCTTCGATCCTGGCCGGTTATCGCGAGATGGTCCCGGCCTTCCTGCGCCAGTTGCGCAACGAGGATTATTTCCTCAAGCGCGCGCTGCCGCCGACGGCGAAGCCCTATCGCGAGGAACTGCATAACGATATTCCGATGGCTGCCGCCGCGGAGTGAGGCCCAAGGAAATTCAAGGATATTCGCTGGAGGACGAGATGAGCGACTGGGTCGAGGCCTGCGCGGCCGGAGACATCGACGAAGAGGACGTGATGCGGTTCGACCATGCCGGCCGCACCTTTGCCATCTACCGCAGCCCGGACGACGAATATTTCGCGACCGACGGCCTGTGCACGCATGAAAAGGTGCATCTGGCCGACGGGCTGGTGATGGACGACATCATCGAATGCCCCAAGCACAACGGCCGCTTCAACTACAAGACCGGCGACGCGCGCGGCGCGCCGGTCTGCGTCAACCTCAAGACCTATCCGGTCAAGGTCGACGCCGGAAAAGTCCTGATCCGGATCGGGTGAGATCATGCAAGCGGGGATGGTGATCATCGGAGCAGGCGAATGTGGCGGGCGCGCCGCGCTTGCGCTCCGCGATCTCGGTTTCGAAGGGCCGGTCGCGCTGGTCGGCGACGAGCCGCATCTGCCCTATGAGCGGCCGCCGCTGTCGAAGGAAGCGATGACCGGCGAGGCGCCGGCCATCAAGGCGATCGCCAGCGACGCGCTTTTCGCCGAACGCTCGATCCGTCACATCCATTCCGTCCGCGCCGTCGCGATCGATCGCGGCGCGCACGTCGTGCGGCTGTCGGACGGCTCTTCCCTGCCATATGAAAAGCTTTTGCTGGCGACCGGATCGGTGCCGCGCAAGCTGCCGATGCCGGGGCTTGGCGGCCGCTGCGTCTATCTCAGGACCTTCAACGACGCTTTAGCCATTCGCGCCCATCTCAGCGCCGGCAACCGCGTCGCCATCATCGGCGGCGGCTTCATCGGCCTCGAGCTCGCGGCCTCGGCGCGCAAGCTTGGCGCCACCGTCACGGTCATCGAGGCGCAGCCGCGCATCCTGATGCGCGGCGTGCCGGCCGAGATCGCCGAAATCATCCACAAGGCGCATGAAGCCGAGGGCGTTGCGATCCGCACCGGCCAGGGAATCGCGGCGATTGACGATGACGGCGCGGAGGTCGGCATCACGCTGGCCGACGGACGGAAGGTCATCGCCGATCTCACGGTGATCGGCATCGGCGCCGTGCCGGTGACGGGGCTTGCCGCCGAAGCCGGGCTAACAATCGACAACGGCATCGCTGTCGATGAGCATTTGCGCACAGCCGATCCGGATATCTTCGCCGCCGGCGATTGCTGCTCGTTCCCGCTCGCCGTCTATGGCGGCCGGCGGGTGCGGCTGGAGGCCTGGCGCAACGCCCAGGAACAGGGCGCACTGGCTGCGAAGAACATGCTGGGCGCCGATGCGGCGCATGCCGCCGTGCCGTGGTTCTGGTCGGATCAGTACGGGCTTACCCTGCAAATCGCCGGGCTGTCGGACGAAGGCAAGAGCATCGTGCGGCGCGACCTCGATGACGGCGCCTTCATCCTGTTCCATTTGGCGCAGGACGGCAGGCTGGTTGCCGCCAGCGGCATCGGCCCCGGCAATTCGGTGGCGCGCGACATCCGCCTGGCGGAGATGCTGATCGCCAAGAGAGCGAGCCCGGCGCCGGAAGCGCTCGGCTCGCAGGCGGTCAAGCTGAAGTCGCTGCTGGCGGCGTGAGGTTTTTTAGAAAAGCGCCTTCAGCTCGTCCAGCTTGTCGTTGACCAGCCAGCCGTAATAATTCTCCTCCGGCAGCTTTTCCGGCTCGCCGGCGGCGCTGCGCTTCTCGTTCTCGGCCTTCAGCGCATAGGCGCGCTGCTCGGGATTGCCGACATTATAGAGCGTGGCGGTCAGGCCCGGATTTTTCGAGATGTCGAAGCCTGCGATGCCGCGATAGGCGTCGATCGACTTTTTGATGGTCGCGGCGACGTAGGGCAGCGTCAGGTCCGGGTCCATGATGGTCTTGTAGACCGCGTTGGGGTCGCTGACGTCGAGCCTGGGCAGGCCGGAGACCTTGTGCACCAGGTCGCTCATCTGCAGCGCCGTCAGCGGGTTCAACTGGCCGAGCCCGAACGTCTGGCCGGCATAATAAGGCTGGAAGAAGGTGGCGCCGAAGCGGTCGTCGGGGAAATCCTCGCCGCCGACGCTCTTGCCGCGGAAGGAGCGGTTCCAGACCTGCTCGCGGCATTCCCAAAGGTCGTAGCTGTCGTCCATGCCGGCGCATTTCTTGAATTCCGGCCGCTGGATGAAATCGCTGACGTCCTCGCCGTGATAGGCGAAGGAAAGCTTGCTCGACAGGTATGAGATCGCCTTGACGTAGTAGGTCTGCAGGCGGTCATAGGCGTCGACATTGTAGGTGTGCTCGCCGACGATGGCGCCGACGATATGCATGGGGTCTATGCCGTAGGCCGCCGCCACCTTCCTGATCTTGCCGCGCAGCTCGGCGTCGTTCTGCAACAGCGCGTAGACCTTGCGGTACTTGGCCTGGAAGGTGGTGTTGGTGGCTTGGGTGCGCCGGCTGGAGGCGCCCGGAATATCCGGCTGCACGCTGTAGCGGTTGCCCGGCGGCACCATTGTCGCGGCATCGGCGGTTGCCACCGCCGTCGCCAAGGCCATGCCGAGAAAAAGCAGGATAAGTTTCTTCATACGCCGCCGCTTTCGAATGCGCGGCAAACTAGGTAAAGCGCGTGGCAGAGTCGAGAGAAGGCTTCGAGCCACCCACCAGAATGGTGGCCAGATGCTTCCATTTGGCCACACTTCGCATTGGAAGAGCGTTTCAGGCCGGCCTGAACCCGGCTCTAATTCGGGCATTGGCGAGGGCGTTTCGGGGCGAGCTTGAGCCCCGAAACCAAGACAGGCTTAAAGGATGAACCGCGACAGGTCGGTGTTGCGCGACAAGTCGCCGACATGCTTCTCGACATAGGCGGCGTCGATGGTGACGGCCGTGCCGTTGCGGTCCGGCGCGTCGTAGGAGATCTCGTCCAGCACGCGCTCCATCACCGTCTGCAGGCGTCGGGCGCCGATGTTCTCGACGCTGGCGTTGAGGTCGACGGCAATGCCGGCCAGCGAATCGATGGCGTCGTCGGTGAAGGTCAGCTCGACGCCCTCGGTCTTCATCAGCGCGATATACTGCTTGATGAGGCTTGCCTCCGTCTCGGTGAGGATGCGTATGAAATCCGCCTTCTCCAGCGCGCGCAGCTCGACACGGATCGGCAGGCGGCCCTGCAGCTCGGGCAGCAGGTCGGACGGCTTGGAGACGTGGAAGGCGCCCGAAGCGATGAACAATATATGGTCGGTCTTGATCGGCCCATACTTGGTCGCGACCGTGGTGCCTTCGACCAGCGGCAGCAGGTCGCGCTGCACGCCTTCGCGCGACGGGCCGCCCGAAATGTCGCTCCTGGCCGCGATCTTGTCGATCTCGTCGAGGAAGACGATGCCGTCGTTTTCGGCCGATTCCAGCGCTCTGCGCACCACCTCGTCCTGATCGAGCAGCTTGTCGGACTCGTCATTGACCAGCAGCGCGTAGGAATCGCGCACCGTGGTCTTGCGGGTCTTGGTCTTGCGGCCCCCCATCGCCTTCGACAGCATGTCGTTGATGTTGAGCACGCCGACATTGGCGCCGGGCATGCCGGGAATCTCGAAGCCGGGCATGCCGCCGGTGCCGGTGTCGGCCACCTCGATCTCGATCTCCTTGTCGTCGAGCTCGCCGTCGCGCAGCTTCTTGCGGAAGCTGTCGCGGGTCGCCGGGCTCGCCGTCTTGCCGACGAGGGCTTCCAGCACGCGTTCCTCGGCATTGACCTGGGCGCGCGCATTGACATCGCCGCGCATCTTTTCGCGCGCCAGGCCGATGGCAACCTCGACGAGGTCGCGCACGATCTGTTCGACATCGCGGCCGACATAGCCGACCTCGGTGAACTTGGTCGCCTCGACCTTGACGAAGGGCGCGCCGGCAAGCCGCGCCAGGCGGCGCGAGATCTCGGTCTTGCCGACGCCGGTCGGGCCGATCATCAGGATGTTCTTCGGCATCACCTCTTCGCGCATCTGGCCTTCCAGCTGCTGGCGGCGCCAGCGGTTGCGCAAGGCGATCGCCACGGCGCGCTTGGCGTCCTTCTGGCCGATGATGAAGCGGTCGAGTTCCGAAACGATTTCACGGGGAGAAAAGGTGCTCATAAGACTCAAATTCCACTTTGCCACTGCTTGATGGACTCGAACGGATGCAGCAGCATGATCACGTTGAGCGTCAGATTGTCCCGGATGATGTAGCCCGTGCCGAGCTCGAAGATGAGCGCCAGGGCCACGATCACCCATATAGGTAGCTTTCGCGTCATCACAAATCCCAGCGCCATGAACAGCGTGTCGGACACCGAGTTGATGATGGAGTCGCCGTAATAGTTGAGCGAGATCGTGCCGGCGCGGTAGCGGTCGATGATGAAAGGGCTGTTTTCCAGAAGCTCCCAGCCGCCCTCGATCAGGACCGCGAAAGCGAGCCTCAGCCCGACCGGCGAGCGGGGAAACAGGAACGTCGCCAGCGCGTAGAACAGGAAGCCGTGGATGATGTGCGAGAAGGTGTACCAGTCGGCGATGTGCTGGGAATTCTCCGAGCTGTTGACCACGCCGTGCCAGAGCTTGACGTAGCCGCAGGTGCAGATCGGCGGATGGCCCATGCCGTACAAGGCGCCCGCCTGGAAGATGACCAGGGCAAGCACGAGCAGCAGGCCCATTCGCCAGCTGTCCTCATAGGCCGATAGCGTCTTGTCCTGTTCGGATGCGGTCATTCGGTCAGTCCCCCAAAATTTCGTCGTCTTCGGCCGCCTCGACAGCCATCAGCACGACGTCCCCATATTGCGAATGCCTGCGGCCGATCGGCCTGAAGCCCGCCTTCTCATAGGCGCGGATGGCGCGGCCATTGTCGGGATGCGGATCGATGATGACGCGCGGCGCGCCTTCCTCGAAAAGCTCCTCGACGAACTGGCGCACGATGGCCGAGCCATGGCCGATGCCGACCAGCTCCGGCGGACCGATCGACAGATCGATGCCAAGCGTGCCGAAGGGCTGATCGGCATAGGGATGATCGTCCTCCATATGCGGGTCATAGCTCTGCAGATAGGCGATCGGCCTGCCGCCGAGCTCGACGATCAGCGGTTCTACCGAGACCGAATCGATATGCTCGCGGATCTCGGCGATTTCCTTGGTCGGATCGTCCCACCATGCGGCAACATGCGGCTCGCGCAGCCAACTGGCGATCATCGGCAGGTCTTTTTCCGTGACCGGCCGAAAATCATATGTGTCTGCTGGTTCGACCATGATCTCTTCCGAAAACCGGCGGCCACTTTTCGCTTTCGCGGTCCTTCGGTTCGGGATCATGGTCGTCAGGCGGCATCGAGCGTTTCGACAACAAAATTGCTGTTGGTGTAGACGCAGATGTCGGCTGCGATCTGCATCGCCTTGCGGGCGATCTCCTCGGCATCCTTGTCGGTGTCGATCAGCGCGCGGGCAGCCGCCAGCGCGTAATTGCCGCCGGAACCGATGGCCATGACTCCATGCTCGGGCTCCAGCACGTCGCCATTGCCGGTCAGCGCCAGCGAGACCGACTTGTCGGCGACCAGCATCATGGCTTCCAGGCGGCGCAGATAGCGGTCGGTGCGCCAGTCCTTGGCGAGCTCGACGCAGGCGCGCGTCAGCTGGTCGGGATATTGCTCGAGCTTGGCCTCGAGCCGCTCGAGCAGGGTGAAGGCATCGGCGGTGGCGCCGGCGAAGCCGGCAATGACGCTGCCGCCCTTGCCGATGCGGCGCACCTTGCGGGCGTTGCCCTTCATGATCGTCTGGCCGAGGCTGACCTGGCCGTCGCCGGCGATCACGACCTTATTGCCCTTGCGCACGCTGATGATGGTCGTGGCGTGCATGGTGAGTTCGTTCGACATTTGAGCTCCGATGCGCGCTATCCCTTGGAAAGGCGATTGGCGCGGTACGAGTGAGTTTGATCGGCCATATGTATGCATAGGGCCAACGATTGCAAACCGCCCCTCAGCCGAGGCCATACCGCTAGGAATGGCAACTGGCAATCGCCGGATCATGCTGATAGAAGGCTTTCGTTTTCAAGCCCTGGCGCCTCCGAACAGGGCAACAAGGACAGAGCGATGACGCGTTCGGCCGAAGTCAGCCGCAAGACCAAGGAAACCGAGATTTCGGTCTCCGTCCATGTCGACGGCAAGGGAAAATCCGACATTTCGACCGGTGTCGGCTTCTTCGACCATATGCTCGACCAGCTGTCGCGGCATTCGCTGATCGACATGACGATCAAGGCCAAGGGCGACCTGCATATCGACGACCACCACACGGTCGAGGACACCGGGATCGCGATCGGCCAGGCGTTGAGCAAGGCGCTGGGCGAGCGGCGTGGCATCATGCGCTACGCCTCGATCGACCTCGCCATGGACGAGACGCTGACCAGGGCGGCGATCGACGTCTCCGCCCGGCCTTTCCTGGTCTGGAATGTCGCCTTCTCGTCGCCGAAGATCGGCACGTTCGACACCGAACTGGTGCGCGAGTTCTTCCAGGCGCTGGCGCAGAATGCCGGCATCACGCTGCATGTGACCAACCATTACGGCGCCAACAACCATCACATCGCCGAAACCTGCTTCAAGGCGGTGGCGCGGGCGCTGCGCGCGGCGCTGGAGCGCGATCCGCGCCAGCCTGACACGGTGCCTTCCACCAAGGGATCCCTGAAAGGATAGCCCTATGGCGATCTATGTGGTGATGCAGCCGCCGGCTGGCGGCAACAAAGCCGAGGACGCGATCTTCGTGCGCGACAGTTTCACCTGGCTGGGCTTCCTGGCCGCGCCGCTCTGGCTCGCCTGGCACCGGCTGTGGATCGAGGCGGCCCTGACCTTCATCGTCATGGCGCTCCTGTCGGTGCTCGGCGAGAGGCTCGGGCTCGAAGCGGCCGGATCGCTGCTGTCGCTGCTGGTCTCGCTCTATGTCGGGTTCGAAGGCCGGGGCCTGCGCATCGCGGCACTTCGCCGGCGCGGCTGGCGGGAATGGGGCGTGGTCGAGGCCGGCAATCTCGGCGATGCCGAGACGCGCCATGCGCTGGAAACCGCCGGCGATGTCGAGGAGGAGGCGCCAATGCCGCGCATCGTGCCGGATGCGTCGCTGGCCCGTCCGCCACAGACAGGCATGGCGCTGGGACTGACCCATACGCCCGGAAGGCCCTGACATGCGGGTAGCCATCATCGACTACGGCTCGGGCAATCTGCGCTCGGCCACCAAGGCCTTCGAGCGCGCCGCGCACGAGGCTGGCCTTGCCGCGGCCATCGAGTTGACGGCCGACGCCGAGCGGGTGCGTTCCGCCGACCGCATCGTGCTGCCGGGTGTCGGCGCCTATGCCGACTGCGCCGCCGGCCTGCACGCGGTGGCGGGCATGTGGGAGGCGGTGGAGGAAGCGGCAATCGCCAAGGGGCGGCCTTTCCTCGGCATCTGCGTCGGCATGCAGCTGATGTCGGAACGCGGCCTCGAAAAGACCGTCACCAAGGGCCTCGGCTGGGTCGCCGGCGACGTCAAGGAGATCACGCCGTCCGATCCGGCGCTGAAAATCCCGCAGATCGGCTGGAACACGATCGAGCTTACCCGCCCGCATCCGCTGTTTTCCGGCATCGAGACCGGCGCGAAGGGATTGCACGCCTATTTCGTCCATTCCTATCATCTGGAAGCGAAGAATCCGGCCGAGATCGTGGCGACAGCGGACTATGGCGGCGCGGTGACGGCAGCGGTTGCGCGCGACAATATCGCCGGCACGCAGTTTCATCCTGAAAAGAGCCAGGCGCTCGGCCTGGCCTTGATCACCAACTTCTTGAAGTGGAGGCCCTGAAAATGAGCAAGAAGGGCTATTGGATGGCGATGATCGATGTCCGCGATCCGGACGTCTACAAGCAGTATATCGAAGCGAATGCCGTCGCCTTCGCGAAATACGGCGCGAAGTTCCCGGTCCGGGCCGGCCGCTACGAGAGTCCGGAAGGAGCGACCGGCAACCGTCACGTGCTGGTCGAGTTCGACACCTACGACAAGGCGATCGAATGCTATCACTCGCCTGAATACCAGCATGCCTCGAAGTTCCGGCTCGCCGCCTCGACCGGCCATTTCGTCATCGTCGAGGGCGCCTGACCCATGATCCTGTTTCCGGCGATCGACCTCAAGGACGGCAAATGCGTGCGCCTGAAGCACGGCGACATGGCCACCGCCACCATCTACAATGACGATCCCGCCGCGCAAGCCAAGGCCTTCGAGGACCAGGGCTTCGAGTGGCTGCATGTCGTCGACCTCAACGGCGCCTTCAAGGGCCAGAGCGTCAACTCAGCGGCGGTCGGCGCCATCCTGAAGGCGACGAAGAATCCGGTGCAGCTCGGCGGCGGCATCCGCACCTTGCCGCAGATCGAAGACTGGCTGGACCGCGGCCTGACGCGCGTTATCCTCGGCACGGTGGCGGTGCGCGAACCCGAACTGGTCAAGCAAGCCTGCAAGGCCTTTCCCGGAAGAATAGCGGTCGGCATCGACGCCAAGGGCGGCAAGGTCGCCGTCGAGGGCTGGGCCGAGGCCTCCGAGCTCGGCGTCATCGAGCTGGCGAAGAAGTTCGAGGGCGCAGGTGTGGCCGCCATCATCTACACCGACATCGATCGGGACGGTGTGCTGACCGGCATCAACTGGGATTCGACCATCGACCTCGCCGAGGCGGTGTCCATTCCGGTGATCGCGTCCGGCGGCCTCGCCTCGATCGCCGACATCGTGCGCATGACCATGCCCGACGCGCACAAACTCGAAGGCGCGATCTCCGGCCGCGCCCTATATGACGGACGTATCGACCCGGCCGAAGCGCTGGCGATCCTGCGCGGCGAGCGGGCGGAGGCAAGAGCGTGAACATTTCCATCATCCTGGCATCCTATGACAGCGGCCATTTCCACGGCGGCTGCGGCCAGGGCCCGGACGCGCTGATCTCGGGCGGGCTGGCCGAGGCGCTGAAGCTCGCTGGCCACGACGTCGAGGTGCATGACATCGGCAAGGTGGTCGAGGACGAAGAAGAGCGCGAGATCAGCACCGGATTCGCCGTCTGCAATGCCGTTTCGGGCCAGGTCCGCATCGCGATGGACAAGAAGCGGTTTCCGATCGTGCTGGCGGGCAACTGCCTGACCGTCGCGGGCGCCGTGGCCGGTGCCGGCGCCGATGCCATTATCTGGGCCGACCAGCATGGCGACCTCAACACGCCTGAGACCTCCACCACCGGCTTCCTCGACGGCATGGCGCTGGCTGTCGCACTCGGCCTGTGCTGGCGGCCGATGGCCAACCAGATCCCCGGCTTCAAGCCGGTCGATCCGTCGCGTTGTGTTTTGGTCAATGCGCGCGACCTCGACGAGGCCGAGAAGGAGCTGCTGAAAACGCTGCCCGTCATCCGGACCGAGTGCCCGGACTGGAAGGCTGCTGCGCAAAGGCTGAAGGCCGATGGCGCAAACCAGGTGCACATGCATGTCGACCTCGACGTGCACGATCCCGAGAAGCTGCAGGCCAACCGCTACACCACGCCCGGCGGTCCGGCGCCCGAACAGGTCCGCACCGCGATGTGCGGTCTCGCCGGTCCGCTCGCCATCGCCGGGCTGACCATTTCCGCCTACGATCCGGCCTTCGACCCCAAGGGCGACGTGCCGCCGCTGGTCGGCGAACTGGTGGTCGACCTGCTCTCGACCCTGGAAGGCAAGTGATGCTCAAGGCCCGCGTCATCCCCTGCCTCGACGTCAAGAACGGCCGCGTGGTCAAGGGCGTCAATTTCGTCGACCTGATCGATGCCGGCGACCCGGTCGAAGCCGCCAAGGCTTATGATGCGGCTGGTGCCGACGAGCTCTGCTTCCTCGACATCACCGCATCGTCCGACAATCGCGAGACGATCTTCGACGTGGTCGCCAGGACGGCCGAGCAGTGCTTCATGCCGCTCACCGTCGGCGGCGGCGTGCGCCAGGTGGCCGACATCCGCAAGCTGCTTCTGGCCGGCGCCGACAAGGTATCGATCAACACCGCGGCGGTGAAGAACCCGGATTTCGTCGCGGAAGCCGCCGACAAGTTCGGCAACCAGTGCATCGTCGTGGCGATCGACGCCAAGAAAGTGTCGGCGGCCGGCGAAGCCGATCGCTGGGAGATTTTCACTCATGGCGGACGCGAGAAGACCGGCATCGACGCGGTCGAATTCGCCAAGACGATGGCCGAGCGCGGCGCCGGTGAGATCCTTTTGACCTCGATGGACCGCGACGGCACCAAGGCCGGCTACGACATTGCGCTCACCCGCGCAATTGCAGACGCGGTGCGCGCGCCGGTGATCGCTTCCGGCGGCGTCGGAACGCTCGATCACCTGGTCGAAGGCATCCGCGACGGCCATGCCGGCGCGGTGCTTGCCGCCTCGATCTTCCACTTCGGCACCTTCACGATCGCCGAGGCCAAGGCGCACATGGCCAGAGCCGGCCTGCCGATGCGGCTGGACTCGTCGGCGTATCGGACTTAAACCACTGCTATGGCTCAATTTTCGCTCGCCGAGCTGGAAACGATCATCCATCAGCGCGCCCATTCCGGCGACGCTGACTCATGGACGGCGAAGCTGTTCGCCAAAGGCATGGACAAGGCGGCGCAGAAGCTCGGCGAGGAAGCGGTCGAGACCGTGATCGCCGCCATCCGCGGCGACAGGCAGGCCCTCGTTTCGGAAAGTGCCGATCTTATATATCATTGGCTGGTCGTCCTTGGCATAGCGGGCATTCCGCTTGACGACGTGCTGAAGGAGCTCGAGAGCCGAACCGGCCGCTCGGGCATCGCCGAAAAGGCGTCCCGTCCCCGCGGTTGATGGCCCGGGGCTGACGGCGAGGAGGGCAGGAAACCTGATGGACCAACTGGCTCCGACTGAGAAGTATTCCCCCTATCGATTCTTCTCCGCCGAGCAATGGTCGCAGTTCCGCGCCGACACGCCGCTGACGCTGACCGGAGAAGAGATCGACCGGCTGCGCTCGCTCAACGACCCGGTCGACCTGGAAGAGGTCAAGCGCATCTACCTTTCGTTGTCCCGCCTGCTTTCGGCGCATGTCGAGGCGAGCCAGCTTTTGTTCAGGCAGCGCCAGGCCTTCTTCAAGGCGCAGGATGTCGTCAAGACCCCTTTCATCATCGGCATCGCCGGCTCGGTCGCGGTCGGCAAGTCGACCACGGCGCGCGTGCTGAAGCAGCTTCTGGCGCGCTGGCCGTCGAGCCCGAAGGTGGACCTCATCACCACCGACGGCTTCCTGTTGCCCAACGAGATCCTGCGCCGCGAGAACCTCATGGAGCGCAAGGGGTTCCCCGAGAGCTACGACGTCGGCGCGCTGCTCAGGTTCCTGTCCGGCATCAAGTCGGCGCAAAACAGCGTCATCGCGCCGGTCTATTCGCACCTGACCTACGACGTGATCCCCGGCGAGTTCGTCACCATCGACCGTCCGGACATACTGATCTTCGAAGGCATCAACGTCCTGCAGCCGGGCAAGCTGCCGAAGGACGGCAAGATCGTGCCATTCCTGTCCGACTTCTTCGACTTCGCCATCTATATCGATGCCGACGAGAAGCTGATCCATCAATGGTACATCCAGCGCTTCATGCGGCTGCGTGAAACCGCCTTTCGCAATCCGGACTCCTTCTTCCACCGCTATTCGCAGCTCTCCGAGGATGCCGCGCGGGCCATCGCCGAAGGGCTCTGGGCCAACATCAACCTGAAGAACCTGCGCGAGAACATCCTGCCGACCAGGGCGCGGGCCGATCTCATCCTGCGCAAGGGCGCCAACCACCTGATCGAGGAAGTGGCGTTAAGGAAATTGTGACCCGCTTAACGGCGCCTTAGGCAATCCCGACTAGTTTTGCGAGCCAAACTCCAGCGGTGTCGGGAGGCAACCGGTGATCAATGCGGGCAATGCCGCCGGCCGCGAGGCCCCGGTCTATTCACTGGTCATTCCGATCTTCAACGAGGAGGCGGTGCTGCCGCTGCTCGTGCGACGGATCACGGCCTTGCTCGACAAGCTCGACGCCAGCGCCGAGGCGATCTTCGTCGACGATGGCAGCCGGGATACAAGCGTCATCTTCCTGCGCGGCATGACGGCCTCGGACCCACGTTTCCGGCTGATCGAACTGTCGCGCAATTTCGGCCACCAGATCGCGATCACCGCCGGCATGGACGCCGCAGCCGGCGACGCCGTGATCGTCATGGATGCGGACTTGCAGGATCCGCCCGAAGTGGTGCTCGACCTCGTCGCCAAATGGAAGGAAGGCTATGAGATCGTCTATGCCCGCCGCACCAAACGCGAGGGGGAAACGTTCTTCAAGCGTGCGAGCGCCAGCCTCTTCTACCGCGCTCTCGAGCAGATGACCTCCGTGACCATCCCCCGCGACGTCGGCGATTTCCGGCTCGTGGGACGAAAGGCCCTGGAAACCTTCAAGCAGATGCCCGAGCGCGACCGCTTCGTGCGCGGCATGTTCGGCTGGATGGGTTTCAAGCAAACGGCGGTGTCGTTCGAACGGCCCGAGCGCGCGGCCGGCGAAACCAAATATCCGTTCTGGAAAATGGTGCGGCTGGCGGTCCATGGCGTCATCAGCTTTTCCGACAAGCCCTTGCGGCTGGCGCTGTGGTCGGGCCTCGCCATTTCCGGCTTTGCGGCCGTGCTCGGCCTTTACGCCCTGGCTTCCTGGCTCTTCACCAACGACGTCGTCCATGGTTGGACATCGACGGTGGTGATCATCTCCTTCCTGTCCGGCATCAATCTCTTCATGACCGGCATCATCGGCCTCTATGTCGGCGGTATCCATGCCGAGGTGAAGCGGAGACCGCTCTATGTGGTCGATCGATTAACCGGTTTTGAGGAAGCGATCGCCGCGATGAGAAATGCCGAAGCGCCGAGGTACGCGCCTGCAGAGCGCGAACGGCGGCTCGGCTGACTTTGCTGCAGGCGCTCAATCAGCAGAAGATCGTGGCTGCAGGAGCTCCCTCGCCCGGCCAGCGATTACGATCATGGGCCATGGGTCGTTCGGAGTCGGCGCGAATCCTGCGGTTTGCCGCGATCGGCGGCGTATCGACCCTGATCTATGCGGGAGTGACGCTGGCGCTATCGGACCGGGATGGCTTCGGCATGCCGGCGGCGGTCGCCTCGATCGCCGGCTACGGCACCGGCGCGGTGTTCTCCTACTGCGGGCACCGCTTCGTGACGTTCATGTCTGACGGCGCGGTGGGCTTCGAGATCATCCGCTTTGCCTGCGCCACGGCGATCGGCTTCCTGCTCACGGTCGGGCTGACCGTAGTGCTCGCCGACGTCGTCGGGCTGCCGGCATTGGTGCCGGTGGCAATGGCCTGCACGCTGGTTCCGGTCCTGAACTTCATTATCCTGCGCCAATTCGTCTTCACGGCGGTGGTCCGATGAACATGGAAACCCGCGCTTCGCTTGCCGAGAGATCGGCCATGACCCCGATCCTGGACCGCTCGCCGGCCGGCGTGTCCAGCGCCGGCGTGGTGACACGGACCTTGGTCCTCTGCCTGCTCGTCTTGGCGGCGGCGGTGCCCTGGCAAATGCGATGGGGCGTCATACCCGACACCAGCTGGGCAATCACCATGGCCGAACGGGTGCTTTCCGGCTCCCGGCTCTATGTCGATCTGTTCGAGGTCAATCCGCCGTTCACGCCCTGGTTGTTCCTGCCGGCCGTGGCCCTGGCGCAGGCTCTCGGCCTGTCGCCGGAAGTGGTGATCCATGTCTACGCCTATGCGGTCTGCCTGATTGGTCTCGGCTTTGCCGCGCTGATCGCCAGACAGGCCGGCTTTGCGGAGAACAGCGCGCTGTTGTCCATGCTGCCGCTGTTCCTGGCGCTGCTGGTCATCTTTCCCGGCAATGCCTTCAGCGAGCGGGAGCATCTGGGCGTTGCGTTGTTCCTGCCTTTGCTGGTGCTGATGGCCTGGCGCGCGGCGCCGGCGAGCGAGACACGACCAAGCCTGCTGGTGGCGGTGCTTGCCGGGCTTGGCGGCAGCGTCCTGTTGTTGGTGAAGCCTTACTACGCGCTGGTGGTGTTCGTCCCGGCGCTGTACGTGGCCTGGCGGCGCCGGTCGATTTTGCCATTGCTGGCGGTCGAATATTGGGTGATCGGCCTGATCTGCGTCGCCTATGCCGTGGCCGTGATGCTTTGCTATCCGGAATTCCTCAGCGTCATCTATCCGGTACTGGCCGACACCTACATGCGGATGGGGAACATGCAGGCGTTGCTGATCGACTATGCCCCGGTCTATCTTATCGCGCTCCTGATGCTGCATTTTCTTCGGCCGGGCTTAACCCCGTCACCATTGGTCAGCGTGTTCACGCTCGCTTCGCTGGCGGCAACGGCGCCGTTGATCTACCAGGCCAAGGGTTGGCCCTATCACGCATTCCCGGCGTTTAGCCTGCTGCTGGCGGCGCTGCTGATGAGAACCGCGCAAATCGATCCGGCGCCACGTTCGTCGGCGGGCAGAACGATGGAACCGGGGCAAAAGCTGTTGTTGGCCGCCATCGTCGTCGCCGCGGCCATTCCGTTCATGAAAACACAAAAGCCGGGCGGTGAATTCGTCGCCAAGGTCAAGGCCGCGGTTCATCAACCGACCGTCGCGCTGGTCGGCTCAGACATCGCGGCGGGCCATCCGCTTACCCGCATGCTCGGCGGAACATGGATCTCACGCTATTGCAGCGACTGGCTGAGTGATACGGCGCTTTACCTTTCGGCGATCGCGACCCGGGACGGCAACAAAGAGGCGGCCTCTCACTATCGTGAGATGGCCGACCGCTACATCGACGGCAAGCTTGCCGAGCTCGAGACGAAACGACCGACGATACTCATCATTCAGAAAAACAACCAAGCCTTGGCCGAAGAGCTGTCGCGCCACCAGGACTATGTCCGTCTGATGCAAGACTACCGGCCAATCGCCGAGGACGAGACCGTGCGGGTGCTGCTTCGCGATACTCGCGTCAGCCCGGCACCGTCACCCGCCGAAGTGTCAGATTGATGCGGCCGCCATTCTTCAAGAGGGCCGAGGTCGCGGGATAGATGCGGTCGACGCCATGGAAGGCGAGGCGTCCCTCGCCGCCCAGCACGACGACGTCGCCGCTCTTCAGCCTGAACGACTTCGTGCCGCCTTCGCGCCTGTCCTGGCCGACCCGGAACAGGCAGTCGTCGCCCAGCGAGACCGACACTACGGGCGCGGCGAAATCCTGCTCGTCGCGATCCTGATGCAGGCCCATTCTTGCGTCCGCCGAATAGACGTTGACCAGGCATGCCTCGGGCGGATGCGGGTAGGCCGAGACCTCGCGCCACAGTTGCAGCAAGGCTTCCGGGATCGGCGGCCAGGGCTCGCCCGTCACCGGATGCGTGGGCTGGTAGCGATAGCCGCGCTCCTTGTCGGTGACCCAGCCAAGCGCGCCGCAATTGGTCATGCGCACGCTCATCTCCTTGCCGGTGCGCGGCATGGCCGGCACGTAGAGGGGTGCTGCCTGCACGACGCGCCTGATCTCCTCGACCAGCGCTTCCTGGGCCGGCCGGGCGATGTAGCCCGGCATATGGCGGACGCCTTTGGGAAGTACGAGCATGGGTCGATCCGTTTTATCCGCCCTGGAGCGTGATGCCGAAAAGCGTGAAGCGGCTTTCGGACGACATCATGCTCTATCTCTTTGATTTAGAGCCGGATGATTTCAGGTCGAACAGACCTGAAATCATCCGGCTCCAGCATGCCACCGGCAAAAGAAAACGGCGACCCGAAAGCCGCCGTTCGTTCAATCTCGGCGATATGCCCCTCAGGCCTGGTCGATATCCGGTATGCGCAGCACCTGGCCGGGATAGATCTTGTCGGGATGCGTCAGCATCGGCTTGTTGGCCTCGAAGATGACGTTGTTCTTCGCGCCCTTTCCCTTGCCGTAATATTTCTCGGCGATCTTCCAGAGATTATCGCCCTTCTGGACGGTATAGAGCGTCGGTTCCTTGGCCGGCGCCGCCTTGCCGGCCTCGGGCGCGACCTTCAACTCGTCCGCCTGCACCTTGGAGACGCCGAGCGTGTTGCCGACGGCGATCACCGCCTTTTCGAAGACCGACTGATCCTTGACCGTGCCCTTCAAAACCGCCGTGTCGCCCTGGACGGCGACCTCGACGCCGTCCGTGCCCAGCTTGTGGGAATCGAGCTCCTTCTTCAACGTATCCGCATTTGGCGATGCCTCGTCGTCGCCGCCGATGCCGAGCTTCTTGCCGACGCCTTTGACGAAATCGAAAATACCCATGGCTGGTCTCCTCGCTGTTGCAGCAATCGGAGCTTGCCACCTGCAACCCAGAATTGGAAGCAGCCGATTCAACCGTGCTTAATCGTTCTCGACACGGCCGCGCAGCTTTTTCACCGTCGATCGGCCCGCCTTGCTCTTGAGGCGGCGCTCCACGGCGCCTTTGGACGGCCTGGTCTTCTTACGCGGCGGCGGTGGAGGCTCGGCCGCCTTGGCGATCAACGCCGTCAGCCGCGCCCGCGCATCGGCCCGGTTCTGCTCCTGGGTGCGGAAACGGCCGGCCTCGATGACGATGACGCCGTCCTTGGTGGCGCGCTGGCCGGCAAGCTTGATGGCGCGCTCGCGCACCCGCTCGGACAGGCCGGAAGCGTTCGCCGCGTCGAAGCGCAGTTGCACGGCGGTGGCCACCTTGTTGACGTTCTGGCCGCCCGGACCGGACGAGCGGATGAAGTCCTCATGCAGGTCGCCCGCGCGAATGACCGCTTCGCCGGAGATGATGATGTCGTCGTCGCTTGCCATGCACGCACTCATGACGCGATGACGGCAAAAAGAAAAGGCCCGGCGCGAGCCGGGCCCTGGAGGAAAGATATGAGAAGCGGCCGCTATTCAGCCGCTTCCTGCAAGCGCGGCGCGGCGCCGAGGATGGTGGCGTCGACATGGCGTTCGAACTTCTCGAAATTGGTCGCGAACATGTTGACCAGCTTTGCGGCCTGGCGGTCGTAACCGGCCTTGTCCGCCCAGGTCGAGCGCGGGTCGAGAATGGCGCCGTCGACACCCGGGACCGCCACCGGCACCTCGAAGCCGAAATTGGCGTCGGTGCGGAACTCGGCCGCGTTTAGCGAACCGTCGAGCGCGGCGCCCAGCAAGGCGCGCGTCACCTTGATCGGCATGCGGCGGCCAGTGCCATAGGCGCCGCCGGTCCAGCCGGTGTTGACCAGCCAGCAGTCGACGCCGTGGCTGGCGATCAGCTCGCGCAGCAGATTGCCGTATTCGGACGGGTGGCGCGGCATGAACGGCGCGCCGAAGCAGGTCGAGAACGTCGCTTCCGGCTCGGTGACGCCCTTTTCCGTGCCCGCAACCTTGGCGGTATAGCCCGACAGGAAGTGGTACATCGCCTGCGCCGGCGTCAGCCTGGCGATCGGCGGCATGACGCCGAAGGCGTCGGCGGTCAGCATGATGATGTTCTTCGGATGACCGGCGCGGCCGGTCTTCGAGGCATTGGGGATAAAGTCCAGCGGATAGGCGCAGCGCGTGTTCTCGGTCAGGCTGCCATCGTTGAAATCCGGAACGCGGCCGGCGTCGAGCACCACGTTCTCCAGCACCGTGCCGAAGCGCTGCGTGGTGGCGAATATCTCCGGCTCGGCCTCTGCCGACAGCCTGATCGTCTTGGCGTAGCAGCCGCCCTCGAAATTGAAGATGCCCTGCGGACCCCAGCCATGCTCGTCGTCGCCGATCAGCGTGCGCGACGGATCCGCGGAAAGGGTCGTCTTGCCGGTGCCGGACAGGCCGAAGAAGACGGCCGTGTCGCCGTCCGGACCTTCATTGGCGGAGCAGTGCATCGGCATGACGCCCTTTGCCGGCAGCAGGTAGTTCAGCATCGTGAACACCGACTTCTTCATCTCGCCGGCATAGGAGGTGCCGCCGATCAGCACGATCTTGCGGGTGAGATCGACCGCGATCACCGTCTCGGTGCGGGTGCCGTGACGTGCCGGATCGGCGCGGAAGGAGGGCAGGTCGATGATCGTCATCCGCGGCACGAAACGCTCGAGCTCCGCGGCTTCAGGGCGGATCAAAAGATTGCGGATGAACAGCGAATGCCAAGCGAATTCGGTGATGACCCGGGTCGGCAGCTTGAGATCGGCGTCGGCGCCGCCGACGAGGTCCTGCACGTAGAGGTCCTTGCCGGTTGCGTGAGCCTTGAAATCCGCAAGCAGCGCCTCGAACTGGGCGGGCGAGATCGGCTTGTTGTTGTCCCACCAGACTTGGCCGCCGGTCGCCTCGTCGCGCACGACGAATTTGTCCTTCGGCGAACGCCCGGTGTGCTGGCCGGTCTCGGCGACCAGCGCGCCCTGCGCGGTCAACCTCGCCTCGCCGCGCCGGATCGCTTCCTCGTAGAGTTCCGCCGCGTCAAAATTATAGCGTACCATGCCCGTTGTCTTCAGGCCGATCGCGTCGATGGCGCAATCGGGGTTGCGTTTGCCGGCTTCCGACATCAAATTTCCTCTCTGGATTTGGCCGCATCTGACGGGTGACTTCCCGGAGCCCGCGCTGGGGCCGTCAGGTTCAAAACCAGAAAAGCCGAATGATATCAAATCATTAATCGATTTAAAAAATTTGAAAGTTGTTTAAATCGTTTATATGTGCAAAAAATCGCAGAGGTTGCCCAAAGGATTGGCAGGCTTGGTTCGTCCAATCCCAATTAGGGTGCGATGTCGTGTGACGGCAGGCCGCTCGTGACTTCGGACAAGGCCCGTGCCACATTTTGTACCCAATTTGTCCTGCAAAAGCCCCTTCTCGACGACAGAAGGGACAGCTCATGAGGGAGCCGCTTGAAATGGCAACAATCGCGCTTGTCGACGACGACCGCAACATTCTGACCTCGGTGTCGATCGCGCTCGAATCCGAGGGCTATCGGGTGGAAACCTACACCGACGGCGCCTCGGCGCTGGAAGGCCTGGCGGCGCGGCCGCCGAACCTCGCCATCCTCGACATCAAGATGCCGCGCATGGACGGCATGGAGCTGTTGCGCCGCATGCGCCAGAAGTCGGACCTGCCGGTCATCTTCCTGACGTCGAAGGATGACGAGATCGACGAATTGTTCGGCCTCAAGATGGGCGCCGACGACTTCATCCGCAAACCCTTCTCGCAGCGCCTCCTTGTCGAGCGCGTGCGCGCCGTGCTGCGCCGGACCAGCGCCCGCGAGGCGGCGGCCAAGGCGCCGAGCCAGCAGGCCCGCTCGCTCGAACGCGGCCAGCTGGTGATGGACCAGGAGCGGCACACCTGCACCTGGAAGGGCGAGCCGGTGACGCTGACGGTGACCGAGTTCCTCATCCTGCATTCGCTGGCGCAGCGCCCCGGCGTGGTAAAAAGCCGTGATGCGCTGATGGATTCGGCCTATGATGAGCAGGTCTATGTCGACGACCGCACCATCGACAGCCACATCAAGCGGCTGCGCAAGAAGTTCAAGGCCGTCGACGACGACTTCGAGATGATCGAAACCCTTTACGGAGTCGGATACCGGTTCCGCGAAGCATGAGAATAGGCAGTAGGCAGTAGGGAATAGTCCGTAGTCAGTTTTGAATGATGCGAGCGGCCATTCGTGCATAGCCGCGGTCAGCCAATCATTGCTCCTACTGCCTACTGCCCACTCACTACCCACTAACTAAGCAGGGCCTGCTAGTCGATGGCAGTGGAAGCAGAGCGAGGCAGACGGGCGGGCGCGGCAAGGCGCCCGTCGCGGATCGTGCCCGCCTTCGTGTCGAAATTCACGGTGCCGATGCGCCGGTTTCTCGGCCATCACATCTTCTCCAGCCTGACCCGGCGCATCCTGTTCCTCAACCTGGCCGGCCTCGCCGTGCTGGTCACCGGCATCCTTTACCTGAACACCTTCCGCGACGGGCTGATCGACGCGCGCGTCGAAAGCCTGATGACGCAGGGCGAGATCATCGCCGGCGCGATCGCGGCCTCGGCGACCGTCGAGACCGATTCGATCAGCATCGACCCGGAAAAGCTGCTTGAGCTGCAGGCGGGCGAAAGCCTGGGGCCGGGGTCGGACCAGCTCGACAACCTCGATTTCCCGATCAATCCCGAGCGCGTGGCGCCGGTGCTGCGACGCTTGATCTCGCCGACGCGCACCCGCGCCCGCATCTATGACCGCGACGCCAACCTGCTGCTCGATTCGCGGCATCTTTATTCGCGCGGCCAGATCCTGCGCTACGACCTGCCGCCCGTCGACGACGAACAGCCCGGCGTCGTGGAGCAAGTCGAGAAATTCATCTTCGACTTCTTCCGCAACAAGGACCTGCCGGTCTACCACGAGCAACCCGGCGGCAATGGCGCGGCCTTCCCCGAAGTGGTCAAGGCGCTGACCGGCAGCCCCTCGACCATCGTGCGGGTGAGCGAGCAGGGCGAACAGATCGTCTCCGTCGCGGTGCCGATCCAGCGCTTCCGCGCCGTGCTCGGCGTGCTGATGCTGTCCACCGAAGGCGGCGACATCGACAAGATCGTCGCGGCCGAGCGCAAGGCGATCCTGCGCGTGTTCGGGGTGGCGGCGCTCGTCACCGCGATCCTGTCGATGCTGCTCGCCTCCACCATCGCCAATCCGCTGCGCCGGCTTTCCGCGGCCGCCGTCAGGGTGCGGCGCGGCGTCAAGAACCGCGAGGAAATCCCCGATTTTTCCGATCGCCAGGACGAGATCGGCAATTTGTCCATTGCCGTGCGCGACATGACGAATGCGCTGTACGCGAGAATCGAGGCGATCGAAAGTTTTGCGGCGGATGTCTCGCATGAATTGAAGAACCCGCTGACTTCGCTGCGCAGCGCGGTCGAGACGCTGCCCCTGGCGAAGAACGAGAACTCGCGTGGCCGGCTGATGGAAATCATCCAGCACGATGTGAGGCGGCTCGACCGGCTGATCACCGACATCTCGGACGCTTCGCGGCTCGATGCCGAGCTGGCGCGCGAGGATGCCGCGACCGTCGACCTGAAGAAATTCACCACCGATCTCATCGCGGTCTCGCGCGAGGCGACGCGCAACAAGAAGGCCGTCGAGATCGAGCTCAAGGTCGCCAAGCTGCCGGCCGGCGCCAAAGGCTATTTCGTTGTCGGCCACGACCTCAGGATCGGCCAGGTCATCACCAACCTGATCGAGAACGCGCGCTCCTTCGTGCCCGACGAGCATGGCCACATAGCGATCTCGTTGGCGCGCGCGGGCAAGTTCAACATCATCACCGTCGACGACAACGGCCCGGGCATCCGGGCCGAAAAGATCGACCGCATCTTCGAGCGCTTCTACACCGACCGGCCGGCCGGCGAGGCATTCGGCCAGAATTCCGGCCTCGGGCTGTCGATCAGCCGCCAGATCGTCGAGGCGCATGGTGGCACGCTGACGGCCGAAAACATCCCCGGCACCAAGCCCGGCGAGATCAAGGGCGCGCGTTTCGTGGTGACGCTGCCGGCGGAAGGCTGACCGCCGAGCCGAACATGCCAGACGCCGCCGCAAAGCCCCGCAACATCCATGGGACGGCCATACTGGTCGGCGAGCGCGGCGTGCTGATCACCGGGCCGTCGGGCGCCGGCAAGACGACGCTGGCGCTGGCGCTAATCGATCATTGCCGCGCGCGGGGGCTTTTTGCCCGGCTGGTGGGCGACGACCAGTTGTTTGCGGTGGCCCATGGCGGCCGGCTGGTGTGCCGCGCGCCGGCGAGCATCGCCGGTCTCGCCGAGGTGCACGGCATCGGTCCGCGGCCGCTGGCCTTCGAACCGGCCGCCGTGATCGACCTCATGGTGCGGCTGGTCGAGGCGGCCGACGTGCCGCGCCTGCAGGACGAAGCCGCGGAAACGATCGACGGATGCCGGCTGCCCCGCGTCGACGTCGCCCGGCAAAACGTCACCGCCGCGCTGCCCCTGCTGATGGCGCGGCTGTCGATCCAGCCTTTTTCATGATCCGCCCCGGGTTTTTTGCTGCGATGCGTCAAAATGGCCCGAGCTGCCGCAATTTTGGGCTTGTCAACCGGCCGTGCGTCGACAAGATAGCGCTCCCGCCGCCTGGAATGGCTGGCGAACATAAGATACGCCTGTGAAGAGGCGATGACGGGAGCCACCAGAGAATGATCGGACTCGTGCTCGTGACGCACGGTCAACTCGCTACCGAGTTCCGGCATGCCGTAGAGCATGTCGTCGGGCCGCAGGACAATTTCGAAACCGTGGCGATCGGCGCCGATGACGACATGGAGCAGCGCCGGGCCGACATCGTCGACGCCGTGGCGCGCGTCGACACCGGCGCCGGCGTCATCGTGCTCACCGACATGTTCGGCGGCACGCCCTCCAACCTCGCCATCTCGGTGATGGAATCGGGCCGCACCGAGGTGATCGCCGGCATGAACCTGCCGATGCTGATCAAGCTCTCCTCGATCCGCAAGGGCGACAACATGGCCGCCGCGCTCGACGAGGCGCAGGCGGCGGGCCGCAAATACATCAACGTCGCCAGCCAGCTCCTGAGCAGCAAATGAACGCACCGGCGCCGCGTACGGATGAGGTGGTGCGGGAGTTCCCGATCATCAATCAGCGCGGCCTGCACGCGCGCGCTTCGGCCAAGTTCGTCCAGGTCGCCAGCGGCTTTGATGCCACCATCCATGTCGAGAAGGACGGCGTGAAGGTCGGCGGCACCTCGATCATGGGCCTGATGATGCTGGCGGCAAGCCCGGGTTATTCGATCCGCGTCATCGCCAGCGGCCCGGAAGCCGTGCCGGCCATGGATGCGCTGGAGCAGCTGGTCGCCTCGCGTTTCGGCGAGGAAATCTGAAATTTTTGCTTTGGTGCATGTCGTGATCGCAAAACCGCCGCACACTTTTGGGCGACATGCACCGCTTTGGTGCATGTCGTGATCCCAAAACCGCCGCACACTTTTGGGCGACATGATTTCTGCTTGTGCATGTCGTGATCCCAAAACCGCTGCGCACTTTTGGGCGACATGCACCGCCCCGCAGAGACATGCGCGCATAAAGATTTCTTTATATCCCATTGTCGGGCGACGGCCGATCTGCTAGTCAAGCCGGCAACCGCGCCCTTCCACGCGCCTCCCGGCGCCGGCGCGTCTTTGAGAAAAAATCACACCGGAGCACTGCCATGACGGGTAGCAAGGACTATGTGGTCGCCGACATCTCGCTTGCCGGCTGGGGCCGCAAGGAGATCGAGATCGCCGAAACCGAAATGCCGGGCCTGATGGCCTGCCGCGAGGAGTTCGGCGCCAAGAAGCCGCTGAAGGGCGCGCGCATCACCGGCTCGCTGCACATGACCATCCAGACGGCGGTGCTGATCGAGACGCTGAAGGCGCTGGGCGCCGACATCCGCTGGGCCTCCTGCAACATCTTCTCGACCCAGGACCATGCGGCCGCGGCGATCGCCGAGGCCGGCATCCCGGTGTTCGCGGTCAAGGGCGAGTCGCTCGAGGACTACTGGGATTACACCGACAGGATCTTCCAGTGGGCCGATGGCGGCCTCTCCAACATGATCCTCGACGATGGCGGCGACGCCACCATGTATATTCTGGTCGGCGCGCGCGCCGAGGCCGGCGAGGATGTGCTGTCCAATCCGCAGAGCGAGGAGGAGGAATACTTCGTCGCGCAGATCAAGAAGCGCCTGAAGGCCTCGCCCGGTTTCTTCACCAAGCAGCGGGAAGCGATCCGCGGTGTCACCGAGGAGACCACCACCGGCGTCAACCGCCTCTACCAGCTGCAGAAGAAGGGCCTGCTGCCCTTCCCGGCTATCAACGTCAACGATTCCGTCACCAAGTCGAAATTCGACAACAAATACGGCTGCAAGGAATCGCTGGTCGACGGCATCCGCCGCGGCACCGACACGATGATGGCCGGCAAGGTCGCGGTGGTCTGCGGCTATGGCGACGTCGGCAAGGGCTCGTCGGCCTCGCTGCGCGGCGCCGGCGCCCGCGTCAAAGTCACCGAGGTCGACCCGATCTGCGCGCTGCAGGCGGCGATGGACGGCTATGAGGTGGTGACGCTGGAAGACGCGGCCCCCAACGCCGACATCGTCATCACCACCACCGGCAACAAGGACGTCGTCACGCTCGACCATATGCGGTCGATGAAGGACATGGTGATCGTCGGCAATATCGGCCACTTCGACAACGAGATCCAGGTGGCGTCGCTGCGCAACCTGAAATGGACCAACGTCAAGCCGCAGGTCGACCTGATCACCTTCCCGGACGGCAAGCGGATGATCCTTCTGTCCGAGGGACGCCTGCTCAACCTCGGCAACGCCACTGGTCATCCGAGCTTCGTCATGTCGGCCTCGTTCACCAACCAGGTGCTGGCGCAGATCGAGCTTTTCAGCAAGCACGGCCAGTACGAGAACCAGGTCTATGTGCTGCCCAAGCACCTCGACGAGAAGGTCGCGCGGCTGCATCTCGACAAGCTCGGCGCCAAGCTGACCGAGCTGTCCGGCGAACAGGCCGCCTATATCGGCGTGACGCCGCAGGGCCCGTACAAGCCCGAACACTACCGCTATTAACCAAAACGAAATTATCTACCATATATTGAAGCCGGGTGGTTGACTTTCCATCCGGCTTTATTTTTTGCGCCAATGATTCTTCACGTCGATTCCGGCAAGCGTTATTGTTGTGATTCGCGGCTCGGGGACATGTTGGGCCGGGGACGCATTCAGGGCGGTCTTGCATTCAAGCGGCGAAGAGGACCAAGACATGCCGGGGGATTACCCGCCACGCGCGGGAAAGGCCGTTTCCGGCGGCCATGAGGATTCGAACGAGGCTGGCCCCGCCGTGAGCGGCGGCGGTTTTCGTGCCGGCTTGCGGCTGGCGTCGCTGCTTGCCACCTCGGCGCTTGCAGGCCCGCTGCTCGCCTTTGCCGCCCACGCCGAGACAGGCATCCCGGGAAAGGCCGCGGCGCCGGTCAGCACCGTCGAGGTCATGCAACTCGCCATGTTCGTCGGCGTCATGGGCGCCGCACTCGTCTCGGCCATCTTCCTGATCCGCGAGCGCGCACGCACCGCCTCGCAGAATCTACAGCTCAGGGCCCGCATCGCGGACGTCAACGCGGCGCTGCAGCGCTCCGAGGCGCTGCTCAACCTGCGCGACCAGCGCCTGGTGGTGTGGACCACGGACAACAAGAAGCCCGAGCTCATCGGCAGCCTGCCGCTGGAAAGCGGCGCGCCCGACGACAGATCCGCTTTCCTGGCCTTCGGCCGCTGGCTGATGCCGCGCTCGGCGGCGGCGCTGGAGCACGCGGTTGCGGCGCTGCGCGAACAGGCTAGAGCCTTCGATCTCGTCATCGAAACGCAGGCCGGCGTGCCGCTGGAGGTGCATGGCCGCAAGAGCGCTGCGCATGTGCTGGTGCGCTTCGTCTCGCTGTCGGAGACGCTGCGCAACCAGGCCAGGCTGAAGATCGAGAACCAGCGGCTCAGCGCCGACTACGACACCATGGTCGGCCTGCTCGACGCGTTGAAGATGCCGGCGTGGCTGCGCGGCGCGGACGGGCGATTGCAATGGGTCAACCGCGCCTATGCCGAGGCGGTGGAGGCGGAAAGCACGGCCGCGGCCGTGCGCGACGCGAAGGAATTCCTCGGCGGCCAGGCGCGCGAGCAGATCGCCGAGCAGCACAAGTCGCGCCCGGTCTTCGAGCAGACGCTCTCCACCGTGATCGAGGGCGACCGCCGCATGTTCGCGGTCACCGATTTCGCCGGAGCCGACGGTTCGGCGGGACTTGCCTGCGACACCAGTGCCGCCGAGACGATCCGCGCCGAATATGAGCGGACCGTGCGCAGCCATGCCGACACGCTCGACCAGTTGAACACAGCGGTAGCGATCTTCGACACCGAGGAAAAGCTGCGCTTCTTCAACCAGGCCTTCCAGAAGCTGTGGGGTCTCGACTCGGGCTTCCTGCTCAGCGCTCCCTCCAACACGTTGCTGCTCGACAGGCTGCGCAGCGAAGGCAGGATCGCCGAGCAGCCCGAATGGCGGCGCTGGAAGGAAAACCTGCTCAGCGCCTATCGCGCCGTCGAATCGCAGGAGCATTGGTGGCATCTGCCGGACGGCAAGACGATCCGCGTCGTGGCGAACCCGCAGCCGAAGGGCGGCGTCACCTGGGTGTTCGAGAACCTGACCGAGAAGATGGATCTCGAAAGCCGTTACCAGACCGCCGTGCGGGTGCAGGGCGAGACGCTGGACAACCTCGCCGAAGGGGTGGTCGTGTTCGGTCCGGACGGCCGGCTGCGCCTGTCCAATCCGGCCTTCGTCGCGCTGTGGGGGCTGACTGTGGAAGCGGTCAAGCCGAAAGTCCATGTCTCGGCGATCCGCGACTTTTGCGACCAGCGCGCCGCGAACAGCCCGTGGGGCGGCTTCGTCGCCGCGGTCACCGGCTTCGACGACGAGCGCCGCGACCGCCGCGGCCAGATCGAGCTGGTCAACGGCACGGTGCTGAGCTACGCGGTGATCCACCTGCCCAACGGCCAGGTGATGATCACCTTCGTCGACGTCACCGACACCGTCAATGTCGAACGGGCGCTGAAGGACAGGAACGAGGCGCTGGAGAAATCGGACCAGCTGAAGAACGAATTCGTGCAGCACGTGTCCTATGAGCTGCGCTCGCCGCTGACCAACATCATCGGCTTCACCGAGCTTCTGTCGCTGCCCGCGACCGGGCCGCTGACGCCGAAACAGCGCGAATATGTCGAGCATGTCGGCTCGTCGTCCTCGGTGCTGCTCACCATCGTCAACGATATCCTCGACCTGGCCACCGTCGATGCCGGCATCATGCAGCTCGACATCTCCGAAATGAACATCGACCGGACGATCGCCGCCGCCGCCGAACTGGTCGCCGACCGGCTGGACGAGCACCGGATCAAGCTCGAGATCGACGCGGCGGAGGCGCCGGCGAGCTTCCATGGCGACGAGACCCGCATTCGCCAGATCCTCTACAACCTGCTCAGCAACGCGGCGAACTACGCGCCGGAGGCAAGCACGATCCGGCTGACCTGCCGCCGCTTGGCCGACAGCGTCGAGTTCTCGGTGCATGATGACGGCCCGGGCATGCCGCCGGACGTGCTGGAATCGGTCTTCCGCCGCTTCGAGCCACGCGCCAATGGCGGACGCCGGCGCGGCGCCGGGCTTGGACTCTCGATCGTCAAGAGCTTCGTCGAACTGCATGGCGGGACCGTGCGCATCGAGACCGGCCAGGACAGGGGCACGACTGTCATCTGCACCTTCCCGGACAAGCCTTCCGGAATCCCGGATACGCCGGCGGGCATCCGCGACGCGGCCGAGTAGCGCGGCCTATATGACAGGGATGGCGCTGGAGCGTTTTCTCGCCGACGAGGCGGCAACGGCAAGGCTTGGCGAGGACTTCGCCATGGCATTGCGCGCCGGCGACGCGATCGCGCTGAAAGGCGATCTCGGCGCCGGCAAGTCGACGCTGGCCCGCGCGCTGATCCGGGCGCTTGCCGACGATACCAGCCTCGAAGTGCCGAGCCCGACCTTCACGCTGGTGCAGAGCTACGAGACGCGCGTTCCGGTGCATCATTTCGACCTCTACCGTCTCTCCTCACCGGACGAGCTCGACGAGCTCGGGCTCGACGACGCGCTGACGCAGGGCGCGGCGCTGATCGAATGGCCGGAACGGGCCGGAGACCGGTTGCCGGCAGGCGCGCTGTGGGTCGATCTTGCCGAACATGGCGAGGGCCGCGTGGCAAGGCTGTCCGGAAACGGGCCGGTCTATGATCGCGTGGCGCGATCGCTGGCGATACGCGATTTCCTGGCCTCGGCCGGATGGGGCGAAGCCAGCCGCCGCCATTTCGTCGGCGACGCCTCCGCCCGCTCCTATGAGATCGTCTCGCTGCCCGGCAAAGCGCCGCGCGTGCTGATGAACTCGCCGCGCCTCGTGCTCGGGCCGCCCGTGCGCGACGGCAAGCCCTATGCGGTGATCGCCCATACGGCCCAGTCCGTCACCGCCTTCGTCGCCATCGACCGGGCGCTCTATGCCGCCGGCGTCAGCGTGCCGGCGATCCATGCCCAGGATCTCGACCAGGGTTTTCTGCTCATCGAGCATCTCGGCTCGGAAGGTTTCCTCGGTCACGACGGCCAGCCCATCGCTCAACACTACGAGGCGGCGGCCGAGTTGCTGGCCATGATGCACGGCAAGACCTGGCCCACACGCATGGAAGCGGCGCCGGGCGCATTCCACGACGTGCCGCCTTTCGACCGGGAAGCCATGCTGATCGAGGCCGACCTTTTGGTCGACTGGTATGTGCCATGGATCACCGGCGAACCGGCAAACGACGAGTTGCGGGCAGGCTACCACAAGGTATGGAACGCGCTTCTCGATCGCCTGGCAGGCAGCGAATACACGCTGATGCTGCGCGATTTCCATTCGCCCAACATCATCTGGCGCGCGGAGCGTTCCGGCCTCGACCGGCTCGGCATCGTCGATGTGCAGGACGCGCTGATCGGGCCGGCGGCCTATGACGTCGCCTCCTTGGCCATGGATGCGCGCGTCACCGTCCCGCCCGAGATCGAGCGGCGGACGGTCGCGGCCTATGTCGCGGCGCGCCGCACCGCCGGCGCTTTCGACGAGGCCGGCTTCGCCGAGGCCTATGCGATCATGGCCGCGCAGCGCAATTCGAAGATCCTCGGCATCTTCGTGCGGCTCGAAAAGCGCGACGGCAAGCCTTACTATCTGAAGCACCTGCCGCGCATCCGCGACTATCTGAGGCGGGCGCTGGCGCATCCGGCGCTGGCTGGCCTGAAGGATTTCTACATGGCCCATGGCCTGCTCGAGGAACGGGTCCCATGAAGCCGACGACGGCGATGGTGCTGGCGGCCGGGCTCGGCAAGCGCATGCGGCCGATTACCGATTCGATGCCGAAGCCGCTGGTGAAGATCGCCGGCAAGACCTTGCTCGACTGGGGGCTGGACAGCCTGGAAGCCGCCGGCGTCGCCAAGGCCGTCGTCAATGTCCACTACCTGCCCGAGCAGATCGTCGCCCATGTGGCCCATAGGCGCGCACCGAAGATCGTCATCTCCGACGAGCGCGAGGCGCTGCTGGAATCGGCGGGCGGCATCGTCAAGGCGCTGCCGCTTTTGGGCAGCGAGCCCTTCTATATCATCAACGCCGATACGTTCTGGATCGACAGCGGCCAACCCAGCCTCGAGCGCCTTGCCCTTGCATGGGACGCCGCCAGAATGGATATTCTGCTGATGCTTACCGATCTCGACTCAGCGACCGGGCACTGCGTCGGCACCGATTTCCTGATCGCGCATGACGGCGCGCTCAGGCGCTCGAAGGGTGATCCGACGGGCCTGATCTATGCCGGTGCTGCGATCATCCATCCGCGTATCTTCAAGGATGCTCCCACAGGCTCGCATTCGCTCAACATCTATTTCGACAAGGCGATCGCCGCCGGCCGCCTGTTCGGCATGAAGATGAACGGAAGCTGGATCACCGTCGGCACCCCGGACGCCATTCCAGCCGCCGAGGCAGCCGTGGCCGGCGCGCTCGCATCCACATCGGCCCGAAAATCGGCTCCGATTTTCGGAAAGCACGATGCGTAGAGTCAAAGGGTTAGATCGTCCTTTGTGCGCCCAAACGGGCGCACGGCGATCTAATGCGGTATGAGCGGCGCGCGCCGCGTCCTTTCCATCCCGTCCGGAGCGCCGTTCCTGCCGACGCTGGCTGGAGCGTTGCTCGATGGACGCCTGATCCCCGGCTTCCGCTTCGACGGCGATCCGCTGGCGCTCGCCGACGCCACCATCTATGTGCCGACGCGCCGTGCGGCGCGTGCGCTGCGCGGCGCCTTCGTCGACATGCTTGCTGAATCGGGAGGGGGCAGACGCTCGGCCATCCTGCCGACGGTGCGGCCGCTCGGCGAGTTCGACGAGGACGAGGCCGCCTTCGACGCCGAAGCGGCGCCGGCCATCGAGCTCGCACCGCCGATCGCCGCGCAGGAGCGGCTGTTGTTGCTGGCACCGCTGGTGCGCGCCTGGAAGGAAAGCCTGCCGGCGCATGTCAGGGCTCGGTTCAACGAGGAATTCGTCGTGCCGACCTCGGCCGCCGACGCCATCTGGCTGGCGCGCGACCTTGCCAGGCTGATGGACGAGATCGAGACCGAAGGCACGGATTGGGCAAAGCTCGCGACGCTGGTTACCGGCAACCTCGCCGGATGGTGGCAGGTGACGCTCGATTTCCTCGGCATCGTCACCGAGAACTGGCCGGAGTTGCTCAAGGAACGCGACCGCTCCAATCCAGCCGCGCATCGCAGCGCGCTGATCCGGCTGGAGGCGGCCCGGCTGAAGCGCACTCCGCCGGCCGGACCGGTGATTGCCGCCGGTTCGACCGGCTCCATCCCCGCCACGGCGGAACTGCTTGGCGTGATCGCCGGCCTGCCCAACGGCGCCGTCGTGCTGCCCGGGCTCGACCGCGAGCTCGACGACGCATCCTTCGCGGCGATCACGGCGCCTGGCGCGCGCCCGGCAACGCTCGGCCACCCGCAATACGGCCTCGCCAAGCTGATCGGCGGCATCGGCATTGCGCGCCGCGACGTCGAGGACCTTGTTGCGGCGCCATCGCCGCTCGCGTTGCGCGCGGCCCTGGTAGGCGAGGCGCTGCGGCCGGCCGAAACCACCGAATACTGGACCGAGACACGGCCGCGCTTCACGGCACTCGACATCGAACATGCGCTGGCCGGCGTGACGCTGGTGGAAGCGGCGAACGAACGCGACGAGGCGGCGGCAATCGCCATCGCGCTGAAGCGCGCCGTGGAGGTCCCGCGCAAGCGCGCGGCGCTCGTCACCGGTGACCGCGCGCTGGCGCGGCGGGTTTCGGCCGAGCTTTTGCGTTTCGGCGTCGTCGCCGACGATTCCGGCGGCGCGCCGCTCATCAACACACCGGCCGCCAGCCTGCTCAGGCTCGCGCTGAGCGCCGCCTTCCGGCCCGGCGATCCGGTAAGCCTCCTGTCATTGCTCAAGCATCCGCTGCTTGGGCTCGGTCTCGAACGCCGGAGCGTGCGCAAGGCGGCCGAACTCGTCGAGTTGGTGGCGCTGCGCGGCGGCACGGGCCGCCCCGATGTCGCCTCGCTCGGCGCGCTTTTCGAGACACGACTCGCGGAGCTGAGCGGCGACACCAGGCAGCCTTTCTGGTTTTCGCGCCTGACCGTACGCGGCATCGAGCAGGCGCACGGCATGCTTAGCCGACTTACCAAGGCGCTGCTGCCGCTCACCGCGATCCGCGACGAGAAGGACGCCGACATCGCGACGCTGACGCGCGCGAGCGTTGTCGCGCTGGAGTATCTCGGCCGCGCGGCCGATGGCGGTCTGGCGGAACTCTATGCCGGCGACGCCGGCGAAAAACTCGCCGAGCTGTTGCGCGGACTGGTGGCGGCGTCCTCGCCCTTCACCTTCGCCGCTTCGGAATGGCCCGACGTGATGGAAGCGCTGATCGCGCCGGAGACGGTGAAGCCGGCGCAAGGCACCGACCGCAACATCGCCATCTGGGGCGCGCTGGAAGCCCGATTGCAGAACGTCGACACGCTGGTCATCGGCGGACTCAATGAAGGTGTCTGGCCGCGCAAACCCGAGAGCGACCGCTTCATGTCGCGGCTGATGAAGACCGGCATCGACCTCGAACCGCCGGAACGGCGCATTGGCCTTGCCGCGCATGATTTCCAGATGGCGATGGGCGCGAGCGAAGTGATGCTGACGCGTTCGGCACGTTCGGGCGACGCGCCGGCGGTGCCGTCGCGCTGGCTGCAGCGCATCCTGACCTTCATCGGCAAGGAGCCGGCGGCAGCACTTCGCGGGCGCGGCGACGCGCTGCTTGCCTGGGCGCGCGCGCTCGATGCCGGCGAGAAGAAGGATTTTGCCCCCCGCCCGCAGCCGAAGCCGCCGCTCAGCATGCGCCCGCAGCATTTCTCGGTCACCGAGATCGAGACGCTGCGCCGCGACCCCTACGCGGTCTACGCACGGCGCATCCTCGGCCTGATGCCGCTGGAGCCGCTTATCCGCGATCCGGGCGCCGCCGAACGCGGCACATTGTTCCACGAAATCCTGCATTTGTTTTCGCGCCGCGTCGAAGACCCCCGGGCACCAAACGCGCTACAAAGCCTCATCGCAGCGGGTCGTGTCTGCTTTGCCGAGGCAAAGCTTCCGGCGGATATCGAGGCGATCTGGTGGCCGCGCTTCGAAAAGCTCGCCGAAAACATCATCGAATGGGAGCATGGCCGCGCCGATGCGGTGGCGAGGCGCTATGCCGAGGAACGCGCGCAGAAGACAGTGGTCGGCCGCACCGGCGCGACGCTTTCCGGCTATGCCGACCGCGTCGACCTGCTTGCCGGCGGCATGGCCGACATCCTCGACTACAAGACCGGCTCCTCACCCTCGAAAGCGCAGGCGCACACGCTGCTGTCGCCGCAGCTTGCGTTGGAGGGCGCGCTGCTGAGACGCGGCGCCTTCAAGGAACTCGGCATTCGCGAGCCCTCGCAACTCGCCTTCGTGCGGCTGAAACCGAATGGCGAGGTGTTCGAGGAATCGATCCTCGAATACAACCGCAAGCCCCGCACCGCCAACGACCTTTCCGAGGAAGCCTGGGCGCGGCTGGAGAGGCTGCTTTTCCATTATGCCGACCCGACCGCCGGCTATCTGTCGCGCGCCCTGCCATTCCGCGAGGGCGAAGCCGACGGCGACTACGACCATCTGGCGCGCGTGCTCGAATGGTCGGCCGGCGGCGCCAGCGAAGACGAGGCGGACGGATGAAATATCCGATCCCCTCCGATACCGCAGCCAGCCAGGCGCGCGCCTCAGATCCGGCCTATTCCGCCTGGGTGTCGGCAAATGCCGGCTCGGGCAAGACGCATGTGCTGGCGCAGCGCGTCATCCGGCTCCTGCTCAACGGCACCGACCCATCGAAGATCCTGTGCCTCACCTATACGCGGGCCGCCGCCGCCAACATGTCGAACCGCGTGTTCTCGACCCTGTCGGAATGGACGGCGCTGCCCGATGCGGAGCTGGCGGTCAGGATCGCGGCGCTGGACGGCCGAGGCGCCGACCGCGACACGATGCGACGCGCGCGCCGATTGTTCGCCGAGGCGCTCGAGACGCCGGGCGGGCTGAAGATCCAGACCATCCACGCCTTCTGCGAATCGGTGCTGCACCAGTTCCCGCTCGAAGCCAATATCCCGGCGCATTTCGAGATGCTCGATCCGCAGATGGAGGCCTCACTGTTTGGCGACGCCCGCCGCGACATGATTTCGGGGGCGGGCGCCGGCGTCGAAGGCCTGGCGGAGGCCTTCGCCACCGTGCTGGAACGCGGCGGCGAGTTTGGGCTCGATACGTTGCTTGGCGAAATCGTCGGCAAGCGCGACGACCTGCGCGATTTCGTCGCCAAGTTCGGCAGGGATCGGGATTTCCGGCCGTTGTTCGCCGAATTCGGTTTCAGGCCCGGACAGACGGCCGAGGGCATCGCCGCTTCGCTGTGGCCGCTGCCTGGCTTCGCCCCCGGCCAGTTCGCCGAATTCGCGCAGGCCGCCGAAACCGCCGACGCCAAGCAGGTGTTGAACAATGTGCTGCCTTATGCGCAGAGCGCCTTTACCGAGGCCGATCCGATCCGGCGGATGCGCCTGCTCGCCAAAGCATTCCTGCGTGCGGACGGCGACCCTTACGATCCTCCCAAAATCTTCAAGAAGGCGCTGGTCGACCGGCTGCCGGACTTGGCCGATCGCTATCTGGCCGCGGCCAAGGCGATCCTCGAGGTAACCGACCGGCTGGCGCTGTTCCGCATGCTAGAAGGGACAGCGGCGGCGCTCACCGTCGCCGGCTGGCTGATCGCGCGCTATGAGCAGTTGAAGCGCGGGCGGGGTTTTCTCGACTTCAACGATCTGATCACACGCACCGTGAGCCTGCTGTCGCGGCCCGATGCCGGACCATGGGTGCAATTCAAGCTCGACCAGGGCATCGACCACATCCTGCTCGACGAGGCGCAGGACACCAGCCCCGACCAGTGGGAAGTGGTGAAGAAACTGACGGAAGAGTTCTTTGCCGGGCTTGGCCAGCGCGAAGCGGTGCGCCGAACTGTCTTTGCCGTCGGCGACGAGAAGCAGTCGATCTACTCCTTCCAGGGCGCAGCACCCGATTCCTTCGCCGAAAGCCGGCTGTTGTTCGCCGGCCGCGTGCGCGATGCGGTAGCCGCCTTCGCCAATCTCAAACTCACCTGGTCGTTCCGTTCGAGCGACGACGTGCTGGCCGCCGTCGACCGGGTCTTCGCCGAGCCGGGTGTCAGGCGCGGCATCAGCCACGACCCCGATCCGCTGAGCCATAAGGCGATCCGCAATGACGCGCCGGGTTATGTCGAGGTGTGGCCTTCGATCGGCGCCGAGATGGTCGAAGAGCCGGACGACTGGACCTTGCCGGTCAACCATGCCAGCGCGCCGGCCGTGCGCGTGGCCGAGCATGTGGCCGCGACCATCCAGACCTGGCTGCGCAACGGCGAGGTGATCGAAGGCAAGGGCAGGAAACTGACCGCCGGCGACATCCTCGTCCTGGTGCGCAAGCGCGACCGCTTCGTCCATGCGCTGTCGCGCAGCCTGAAGAACCGGCAAATCCCGGTTGCCGGCGCCGATCGGCTGAGCCTGCCCGGCCATATAGCCGTTCAGGACCTGATCGCGCTCGGACATTTCCTAATCCAGCCGGAAGACGATCTTTCCTTGGCCGCGGTGCTGCGCAGTCCGATCTTCGAGGTCTCCGAGGAGACGTTGCTGGCATTCGCTGGCTCGAGGCCGAAAGGCCAGTCGCTGATCGCTTCGCTGCGGCACCATGCGGCGGAAGATGTCGCGCTCACCGCTGTCGTTAGCCGGCTCGACGCCTGGGCGAGCGAAGTGGCGTTCAAGCCGGTGTTCGAATTCTATGCCGCGGTGCTGGCACGTGACGGCCTGCGCCGCAAGATGACGGCGCGGCTGGGGCCCGAAGCCGGCGACATCCTGGACGAATTCCTGAGTTTCTGCCTGGCCGAGGAACGCACTGGCCTGCCGGGGCTGGAGTCCTTCCTGTCGACGCTGGAAAATGCCGGTCCCGAGATCAAGCGCGAGATGGACCAGACGCGCGACGAGGTCCGCGTCATGACCGTGCACGCCGCCAAGGGCCTGGAGGCGCCGGTGGTCTTCCTGGTCGACGGCGGCTCGGCGCCGTTCAGCGACCAGCATTTGCCGCGGCTGATGCCGTTCGAGGGCTCGGGCGCGCAATGGAAGGGCAAGGGCTATCTGTGGCGCTCGGCCAGCGATGTCGCCAATGGCGTCTCAAAGGCTGCTTCGATCCGGGCGCGCGAACTGGCGGACGACGAGTACCGGCGGCTGCTCTATGTCGGCATGACGCGCGCCGAGGACCGGCTGATCGTCTGCGGCTATCACGGCAAGCGTCAGCCCAGCCCCGGCACGTGGCATTCGATCGTCAGCCGCGCGTTGCTTGGTGCGCCGGAAAGCGAGGAGCGCCGGCATCCGGCAACGATCGATGTGGCCGTGCACCGCTTCCACATGACCAAATTGCCGCCGGTGGCGCTGACCGGCGTCGACAAAGCGGGGTTGTTCGAGCATACCGCGCCATTGCCGGACGGCCTGTTCCGGCCGCTGCCGCCCTATGAGGAGCTGCCGCGGCCGCTTTCGCCTTCCGGCGCCTCGGCGCTGATCGACGAGGCGAAAGATGCCGCGCCCGACACACGCTCGCCGGTGCTCGATGCCGCCGCCGAGCCCGGCTTTGCGGTGATGCGCGGCCTGGCCCTGCACAAATTGCTGCAGATGCTGCCCGGGATCGCCTCAGATGAAAGGCCGGGCGCGGCGGAGCGCTATTTGGCACGCGCCGGTGTCGATTGGCCGGAAAGCGAGCGCGACCGGGCGCTGGACGCGGTGCTGTCGATCCTGTCCGACAATCATTTCGCGGCGTTGTTCTCGCAATCCTCGCGCGCGGAAGTCGCGGTGATGGGCAGCCTGGAGGTGAAAGGCAAGCTGCGCTCGATCTCCGGCAAGATCGATCGACTGGCTGTCACACCGGAAAAGGTGTCGATCGTCGACTACAAGACCAATCGCCCGGCGCCCACGAGTCTGGCCGAAGTGCAACCCGCCTATGTGCTGCAGCTTGCGCTCTATCGGGCGCTGCTCCAGCCGCTCTATCCGGGGCGCGAGGTGACGGCCGCGCTGCTGTTCACCGAGGCGCCGCGGCTGATCGAGCTGCCGGCGGCGGCCATGGACGACGCCCTTGCCCGACTCACGGCAGCGTGACACAAGAACTGCTTGAACATCGCCGCCACAACCACCACATTTGGTGCAACCCGAGTTTTCGAAAGGATTTCAGCATGGCCACCGTCAAGGTCGACAAGGGCAATTTCCAGGCCGATGTGCTCAACGCCAAGGAGCCGGTTGTGGTGGATTTCTGGGCGGAATGGTGCGGCCCCTGCAAGATGATCGCCCCGGCGCTGGAAGACATCGCCAAGGAGCTCGGCGCGAAGATCAAGGTCGCCAAGCTCAACATCGACGAGAACCCCGAGCTAGCCGCGCAGTACGGCGTGCGCTCGATCCCGACGCTGATGATCTTCAAGGGTGGCGAAGTGGCCGACATGAAGGTGGGCGCCGCGCCGAAGACCGCGCTGTCGCACTGGATCAACGGCAGCCTCGCCTGAGCCAATCCGAAAAGTTCAAGAACAAGCCCGGCCAATCGCGCCGGGCTTTTTCTTTGGCGTCATGGCTCGACGCGCTCTGGCCCTCGCACGCAGGCACGTCATACTCTCTGCTTCAGAAAAAAGGAGAGCGCCATGACCGGAACAGCCAAGGCCACAGTGCACGTCGACAACGAGCGCGTCATCGTCACCGAGTACCGCTTCGCGCCCGGCGCCAACACCGGCTGGCACCGCCATGGCCACGACTATGTCGTCGTGCCGCTGATGGACGGCAAGGTGAAGCTGGTGACCAAGGACGGCGAGTCCTTTGCCGAGATGAAGCAAGGCGCGCCCTATTTCCGCCGGGAAGGCGTCGAGCACGACGTCATCAACGCCAATGACGGCGAGTATGCTTTCATCGAGATCGAGCTGAAGTAGGCCGGCCGTGGTTGCCGGCTTGCACGGTTCCATTTCGGCCCCGTGCGGGATGTCGTGACTGTAGCATCTCTCCTCGCCTTTGCCGGTTTTGCGGCGGTGGCCGCATATGTCCAGACCCTGACAGGCTTCGCCTTCGGCCTGGTGATGATGGGCGCGATTACGCTTGTCGGCTTGCTGCCGCTGCCCGACGCAGCCGCAATGGTCGGCATGCTGACCCTGGTCAACGCCACGCAAATGCTGATCCAGGGCGGCTGGCGCGAGATTGCGCGCCAGGAGCTGCGGCTTATCCTGGTAGCAAGCCTGCCTTCGCTGCTCTTGGGGTATGCCCTGTTGGAATGGCTGGCGGACACGCGGGCCGACCTGCTGAAAATCGGACTCGGCCTGGTCATCATGGTGTCCAGCCTGCAACTGGCCATCAGGCCCGCCGGCTTGGCAAAACGGTCGTCGGATGCGAGTTTCGTCGGCTTCGGTGTCGTTTCGGGCCTGATGAGTGGGCTGTTTGCGACCGGCGGCCCACCGCTCGTTTATCATCTCTTTCGCCAGCCAATGGCGCACATACGTGTCCGTGAAACGCTCGTCACCGCCTTCGGCGCCGCGCAGGTGGTCCGGCTTATCCTGGTGATGGCAAGCGGCAACCTCCCGACCATGTCGCCAGTCGCGCTCGTCCTCGCCATACCGGCCGTAATGCTGATGACCTATGCCGCGCGCCGCTGGCCACCGTCATTGTCGCAAGGGATGATGCGAAAGATCGTCTTTGTTCTGCTTTTCCTGTCAGGGCTCTCGCTGGCGCTGCCCGCCGCGATGCATCTTGCCGTCTAAGTTCAATTGCTCACGCCGGCGACGCATAGCTCCATCACCAGTCGGCGATGCGGTCGCCGCCGGCGAATTGCGCGCTCTTGGCGGTGTATTCGAACAGCTCGATCTTCACGCCGTTGGGATCGGCGATCCAGGCCTGGAACGTGTCGTCGCAGGCAAGCTTCTTTGGCGTCACCGCAACGCCTTTCGACCGGATGTGAACGATCGCCGCATCGATGTCTTCCACCTCAAGGCAGAAGTGGTTGATCTGGTTTGCGTCGCTGTAGCTGGCTTCACTTTTCTCGAACACCTCGACGTGGCTGCGGCCACTGCAATCGAGGTAGAAGCCGAAGATCTTGCCGTCACGCAGGAAATTGAACCGCGTGTCCATGCCGAGCACGTCACGATAGAAGCGGCGCGTCTCCTCCAAGTCATGCGCGAAGATGCAGACATGGGCAAGCTGCTTCACCTTGATCATGGCCGGTTCCTTTCGACCCCCGCCGAAATCCAATACGCCATGCCGATCGCTTCAGGTCGGCGGCGTGCCGTTCTCGGCCAGCACGGCGCCGGCGAAATAGAGCGAGCCGCCGATCAGGATGCGCGGCGCCGGGCCGTCCCAACTGTCGCGCAACAGCATCAGCGCGCTGGCGACGGAGCTGACCGGCTCGGCCGACAGCCCGGCCTCTGCGGCACGCAGGGCCAGCTCATCATTCGGCACGCCGGCGTCGCTGTTGTTCACCGGCACGGTATAGACATGGCGGGCCAGCCCCTTGAAGGCGCTGAAATAGCCGGCCTGGTCCTTGGTGTTGATCATGCCGGAGATCAGGACCAGCGGCCTCGGGTTCTTTTCCTCCTGCTCGGCCAGCGCCTCGGCGATGACGATGCCGGCGCCTGGATTGTGGCCGCCGTCCAGCCAGATCTCGGCGCCCTTCGGCGCCAGGTCGACGAGCTTGCCCTGCGTCAGCTTCTGCATGCGCGCCGGCCAGGCGACATGGGTCATCGCCCGCTCGGCGGCGCGGTGGCCGATCTCGAAGCCGGCCGCCTTGACGGCGGCGATCGCCGCGGCGGCGTTGGCGTATTGATGGCGCCCCGGCAGGCGCGGCGAGGGCAGGTCCATCAGCCCGTCCCCGTCCTGATAGACCATGCGGCCGTTCTCCTCGAAAGCGAGGAAATCCTGGCCATAGACCACGGTCGGGCAATCCAGCCGCTCGGCCGTCTCGATCAGCACCTGAAGCGCGGTGTCGCTTTCCTGGGCGCCGATCACCACCGGGCAGCCGTGCTTCATGATGCCGGCCTTTTCGGCGGCGATCAGCTCGACGCGGTCGCCGAGATAGGCCTCGTGGTCCATCGAGATCGGCATGATCACCGAAACCGCCGGCCGCTTGATGACATTGGTGGCGTCGAAGCGGCCGCCGAGGCCGACCTCGATGATCGCCGCCTCCGCCGGGTGCTCCGAAAACAGGATGAAGGTGACGGCGGTGAGGATCTCGAAGACGGTGATCTTCTGGCCGCCATTGGCCTCGGCGACACGCGCGATGGCCTCGGCGAAGATATCGTCATCGACGAGCTTGCCGCCGCCTTCGTCCGCCAGCCGGTAGCGTTCGTGCCAGTTCACCAGATGCGGCGAGGTGTGGACGTGAACGAGATGGCCGGCCGCCTCCAGCAGCGCGCGCGAGAAGGCGGCGCAGGAGCCCTTGCCGTTGGTGCCGGCGATGTGGATGACCGGCGGCAGCCGGTCCTGCGGATTGCCGAGGCGCTCGAGAAGCCGCGTGACACGGTCCAGCGAAAGGTCGAAGCCTTTCGGATGCAGCGTCATCAGATGTTCGATTTCGCGTTCGGCGGAAAGCGTTGTCATGATGGAATCCTAGCGCACGGTCCCGAAACCGGGAATCGGTTTCAGAACGGCCATGCGCAAATCAGAGGCTACAGCACGCAACGGGCGGCGCAAATCGCGGTTCGCGGCGAGCGATGTCGCGTCAGGCCGATATCGCGTCAGGCTTGCGGCCGCGCCTCGGCATTGACTACCGCCGGCGGCAGGATTTCCGGCGCCAGCGGCTTCTCGGCCTCCGGCATCTTGAGCAGCATCTTCAAGAGCTGGGAAATGGTCCGGCGCATCTCGAGGCGCGAGACGACCATGTCGACCATGCCGTGCTCCATCAGATATTCGGCGCGCTGGAAGCCATCGGGCAGCTTTTCGCGGATGGTCTGCTCGATGACGCGCGGGCCGGCAAAGCCGATCAGCGCGCCGGGCTCGGCGATCTGGACGTCGCCCAGCATGGCGTAGGAGGCGGTGACGCCGCCGGTGGTCGGGTTGGTCAGCACCACGACATAGGGCAGGCCGGCTTCCTTCAGCCGGTCGACGCCGACCGTGGTGCGCGGCAATTGCATGAGCGACAGGATGCCTTCCTGCATGCGGGCGCCGCCGGAGGCGGCGAACAGGATCAGCGGCCGCTTGCGCTGCAGCGCGACCTCGAAGGCATGCACGATGGCTTCGCCGGCGGCCATGCCCAGCGAGCCGCCCATGAAGGCGAAATCCTGCACAGTGACGATGACCGGCAGGCCGTCGATGGTGCCGGCGCCGTTGAGGATCGCGTCCTCGAGGCTGGTCTTGGCCTTCGCCTCCTTCAGGCGATCGGTGTAGCGCTTCTCGTCGCGGAACTTCAGCGGATCGAGGACGACCTTGGGGTTTTCCAGCACCTCATATTTGCCGTCGTCGAAGAAGTATTTCAGCCGCTCCTTGGCCGAGATCTTCATGTGGTGGCCCGAAGCCGGGATGACGAACTGGTTGGATTCGAGATCCTTGTGGAAGACCATCTCGCCGGTCTCGGGATCCTTGATCCAGAGGTTTTCCGGCATGTCGGTGCGCCGGCCGAGCATCGAATTGATCTTCGGGCGGACGTAATTGGTGATCCAGTTCATGCTTCGGCTCCTGTCCTGGAAAGGACTTCAAGCAATTCCAGGAAAAGTCTGTGGCGGTTTTCCGGCCGGAATTGCTCGGCAACAAATAGTCAGGCTATTCGGCGGCGGCAAGGCGGGCCGAGCGGACGCCCTGGGCAAGACCGCTGACCAAAGTGGCGACGGCCTCGGCCGGATCGGCGGTCTTCTCGCCCTTCGGTCCAAGCACATTGGCTATCGCGTTGACGATCGCCGTACCGACGACGACACCATCGGCCGAGGCGCCTATGACACGCGCCTGCTCGGCGGTCTTGACGCCGAAGCCGACGCAGACCGGCAGCGCCGTGTGGCCCTTGATGCGGGTGACAGCGGCCGAGACCTTGGCGGTGTCGGCGAGCGCGGAGCCGGTGATGCCGGTCATCGAGACGTAATAGACGAAGCCGGAGGTGTTTTCCAAAACCTTGGGCAGGCGCTTGTCGTCGGTGGTCGGCGTCGCCAGGCGGATGAAGTTGACGCCGGCTTTCAGCGCCGGAATGCAAAGCTCATCATCCATCTCCGGCGGCAGGTCGACGACGATCAGGCCGTCGATGCCGCTCGCCTTGGCATCCGTGAGGAAACGGTCGACGCCATAGATGTAGATCGGATTGTAGTAGCCCATCAGCACGATCGGCGTCTCGTCGTCGCCGGCGCGGAATTCGGACGCCAGCTTCAGCGTCTTGGCCAGCGTCTGGCCGCCCTTCAGCGCTCGAAGACCCGCCGCCTGGATCGCCGGGCCATCGGCCATCGGATCGGAGAAGGGCATGCCGAGTTCGATGACGTCGCTGCCGGCACCCGGCAGCGCCTTCATGATGGCCAAGGCAGTATCGTAGTCCGGGTCGCCGCCCATGAAATAGGTGACCAAAGCCGGGCGGCCTTCGGCTTTGAGCTTGGCCATGCGGCGGTCGATGCGGGTGGTCATTGTCAGATCTCCATGCCCAGCATGTTCGCCACCGTGTGCACGTCCTTGTCGCCGCGGCCGGACAAATTGACGATGACGATCTGGTCCTTGTCCATCTTGGGCACGATCTTCATCGCGTGGGCGATGGCATGCGCCGATTCCAGCGCCGGGATGATGCCTTCGACGCGGGTGGTGAGTTGGAAGGCTTCCAGCGCCTCGTCGTCGAGGATCGGCTCATACTGGACGCGGCCGGAATCGCGCAGCCAGGAATGCTCGGGGCCGACGCCCGGATAGTCGAGGCCGGCCGAGATCGAGTGGCCGTCGAGGATCTGGCCGTCCGAGTTCTGCAACAGATAGGTGCGGTTGCCGTGCAGCACGCCTGGCTTGCCGGCATTCATCGAGGCGCAGTGCTCGATGCCGTCGAGACCGCGCCCGCCGGCTTCGATGCCGATGATGCGCACATCCTTGTCGTCGAGGAAGGGATGGAACAGGCCGATGGCGTTGGAGCCGCCGCCGACGGCGGCGATGATGACATCGGGCAGCCGGCCTTCCTGCTCCAGCATCTGGGCGCGGGCTTCCGTGCCGATCACCGACTGGAAGTCGCGCACCAGCTCCGGATAGGGATGCGGGCCGGCGGCGGTGCCGATCAGATAATAGGTGTCCTCGACATTGGTGACCCAGTCGCGCAGCGCCTCGTTCATGGCATCCTTCAGCGTGCCATGGCCGGCGGTCACCGGCCGCACCTCGGCGCCAAGCAGCTTCATGCGGAAGACGTTGGGGCTCTGGCGGGCGACGTCGGTGGCGCCCATGTAGACGACGCACGGATAGCCGAAGCGCGCGGCGACGGTTGCCGAAGCCACGCCGTGCTGGCCCGCACCCGTCTCGGCGATGATGCGTTTCTTACCCATGCGCTTGGCGAGCAGGATCTGACCGAGGCAGTTGTTGATCTTGTGCGAGCCGGTGTGATTCAAATCCTCGCGTTTGAAATAGACCTTGGCGCCGCCGAGATGCTTCGTCAGCCCTTCGGCGAAATAGAGCTTTGATGGCCGCCCGGCATAATGGGTCGACAGGTTCTGCAATTCGGCCTTGAACTCTGGATCGTTCTTGACCTCGTTCCAGTTCCTTTCCAGATCGAGGATCAGCGGCATCAGCGTTTCGGCGACGAAACGACCGCCGAAAATGCCGAACATGCCCTGCTCATCGGGCCCGGTGCGGAAGGAATTGGGCATTGCCGGCTTGTTCATCGCCGATCTCCTAGTGTGAATTGTGCTTCAGGCGGCGCGGTCGTCGCGCGCGGCCCTGACGGCCCGGAAAAACTGCTCGATCAGCGCCGGATCCTTGACGCCCGGAGCACTTTCCACACCGGACGAAACGTCTATTCCGGGCGGATTGGCCTGTCTCAGGGCATCGCCGACATTGGCGGCGTTTAGCCCACCGGAAAGCATGTAATCGAGCCCGGCGTCAAGGCCGGCAAGGACGCGCCAGTCGAAGGCGACGCCGTTGCCGCCCGGAAGCTGCGATCCCTTCGGCGGCTTGGCGTCGAACATGAGACGATCGGCAATCCCGACGAACGGCTTTATCCGCTCGAGGTCGGCTGCCTCGCTGACGGAAAACACCTTCATGACCGGCAGGCCATAGCGGGCCTTGAGCCCCGCTACGCGCCCGGGCGTTTCCGAGCCGTGCAGTTGCAGCATGTCCGGCTGCATCTTGGCGACGATCTCGTCGAGGAAGGCATCGTCGGCATCGACGGTGACGGCGACCGCCTTGGCCTTGCCGCGCGCCGCTTCGCGCAGGCGCCCGGCCTCGGCGGGCTCGACATAGCGCGGGCTTTTGGCGAAGAAAATAAAGCCGACATGGCTGGCGCCGCCGGCAAGCGCGGCGGTCATCGCGGCGTCGGTCTTCAATCCGCAGATCTTGATGTCGAGCGTCATGGCGCGGGATTGGCACGAAACGGCCAAAGAGTCGAGAAAAAGCATGCTGTTGCCGGTTCTGCGGAAAACACTACGTTGATATAGGAACCACAGGCGGGAGAACGATAAGCATGGCCGACCGGACCGTCGCCGAACTCAAGCAGAAGATCGCGCAGGCGCGCGAGGTGATCGCGCATCTGATGGACAAGGCCGCCTATAACGGCGCCGAGGCGCACCGGGCGCTGGAGTATTTCAGCAGCGATACGTTTGACCGGGATTTTTTGCCGTGGCCGCATACCGAGGAAGGACTGCGGCCGGAAGAGCTGAACGCGGCGAATGACGATTGAAACTGCTTATGCCGTGAACCCGGCAAGCGTCGGCGGGACAGCGCCCCCGTCTGTCCTGCCGGACATCTCTCCCACGAGGGGGGAGATTGGATTTCACGCCGGCTTTCGCCAATCACCAACATTACAGAAAGAGCGAGGCGCCCGAGCTGCTGATCTCCCTCCTTGTGGGGGAGATGCCCGGCAGGACAGAGGGGGGCGCGAAGGAACTCGGCGTCTAGATGTTGCGCGCGCATCCGCGCGCAACATCAGAGTAGCTACTCAAAAACAATCGCCTGCAACGCCCCACCATTCCGCTTCAGCCAATCCTTGCAGCGGTCGGTGTCGGGGCAGAGCTTCTCGCACAGTTTCCAGAATTTCGGGCCGTGGTTCATCTCTTTCAGATGCGCCACCTCATGCGCCACCAGGTAGTTTATCACCGCCGGCGGCGCCATCATGATGCGCCACGAGAAGGAGAGATTGCCCTCCGAGGTGCATGACCCCCAGCGGCTGGAGGTATCCTTATACCTTATTGCCTTGGCGCGCTTGCCGATCGCCTCGGTGTGCTTCACCACCAGCTTCTCGATCTCCTTCTTGGCCTCGCGCTTGAGGTAATCGGCGATGCGGCGCGGCAGGTGGATGCGCTCGCCATGGACGATCAGGAGCGGGCCGCGCTCGTCGCGCGCGACGGTGACGGTGCCGCGCCTCGAAGACTCATGCACGATACGGTGCGGCACGCCGCGGATCGGGATCCTGATGCCCGGGCGCACCTGCGGCCTCGTCGGCACCTTGGCCAGCCGCTGTTCCAGCCAGTCCTGGTGGCGGTCGAGGAATTTCTCCACCTCGCCCCGGCGCAGGCCCGGCGGCACGGTAACGCGCAGGCCCTGGCCGCCCGAATCGATGCGCAGCGTGAGCCGCCGGGCCCTGGCGCTTTCGACGATTTTCAGCGGCAGCGTGCGGCCGGCGACGCAATGTTCGCGCTCCACGACGGGCGTGGGCTTTGGCTTGGTCAGATTGCGAAAGAAGCCGAGGGTCATGGCTGGACGATACGCGATTCGAAAAAAACGGCCAGTGGAGGGAAGGCACATGGAGAACAAAAAAGAAACGGCGCCGCTCGCGCGACGCCGTTTTATCAGCCTAAGACCTGTCGCCGGATCTTAGTCGTCGAGCAGGGTCGTGCCCTTGCCGCGCTTGGGAGCGGTCTTGTCGGTCGAGCCGGTGGGGGTCGGCGCGGTCGACTTGTTGCGGTTCGCCATGAAGCGGTCGAACTCGTCCTGGTCCTTGGCGCGGCGGAGTTCGCGGACGTAGTCATCGAACTCGGTCAGCATCTCGTCGAGCTTGCGGCGCTCCTCGGCGAGGCGCTCGAGTTCCTTCTCGCGCCAGTCGTCGAAGGCGACGTTGCCGGTGCGGGCCGAGCCGTGGCCCCAGCGGGCCGCCTTGTCGGAACCGCGGCGGCAGCCGGCGAAGATGCCGTCCGTGGCGCGGTTGACGTCGCGCTTGAAGCCTTCCAACCGATCGCCCCAGATGATGTAGGCGAGCATGGCGAAGCCGAGCGGCCAGAACACCATGAAGCCGATGACCATCAGCGCGATGGTGGCCGGCGTCCAGGCCGGACGGATCAATGCACTTGTGTTCATTTTCTCCCAATCCTTCCATTGGAGACAGCCAAACCGGCTGCGTGGAATCGAAATGGGAAGGCGAAATCGGCTATTCAAGGCAAACCCGGCCAAAACCGGCGAAGCACCTGAAATGATTATCGCTTTTTGAGCTTCTCGAGGAAAAGCACTGCCATTCCGGCGACCAGCCCCCAAAATGCGGCGCCGACGCCGAAGAGCGTGAGCCCCGAAGCCGTCACGGCGAAGGTGACGGTGGCCGGCATGCGTTCGGCCTCGTCCTTCAGCGCGATCGACAGCGCGTTGGCCAAGGGCGCCGTCAAGGCGAGCCCCGCGACCAGCACGATCAGGCTTTGCGGCAGAACGGCGAAGATCGCCACGAGCGAGGCGCCGAAGATCGCGAAGATGAGATAGGCGAGCGCGTAGAACGGCCCGGTCTTCCAGCGCTCGGCCGGGTCGGGATGGACATCGGGACCGGTGCAGATGGCGGCCGAGATCGCCGCAAGATTGGTGGTCGCGGCGCCGAACGGCGCCGAGAGCAGCGAAAACAGACCGGTGACGCCGATCAGCGGACCGGGCTCCGGATGATAGCCCGCGGCGCGCAGCACGGCGAGACCGGAAAGGTTCTGGGATGCCATGGTGACCAGATAGAGCGGCAGGGCAAGGCCGATGATCGCCGAGGCGGTGAATTGCGGCGCAATGAACGTCAATGTCGACAGTTCCGGCGCCGGCAGGCTGCCGACGCGGCCGGTGAGGAAAGCGGCGAGGCCGCCGCCGATCAGCACCACCAGCACCGATAAGGCCGGGTTGAACAGGCGGATGACGAAGAAGGCGGCGATCAAGGGCAGGATCAGCCAGGGGTCGGCTGGAATGGCCTTCACCGCATTGACGGCGAAGCTGACCAGGATGCCGGCCAGCATGCCGGACGCGACCGAGGCCGGGATCTTCGCGATCAACCGGGTCAGCGGTCCGAACAGGCCGGTGGCGACCAAAAGGATGCCGGTGACGATGAAGGCGCCGACGGCCTGCGGAATGGTAAAACCGCTGGAGGCCGCGATCAGCGCCAGGCCGGGCGTCGACCAGGCGGTGATGACCGGCATCTTGGTGCGCCAGGATAGCCACAGACATTCCACGACCATGGCCAGGCAGATCGCCGTCACGCCGCTTGCGGTCTCGATCTGCGTGGCGCCGACCGCCTTGGCGGCGGCGATGACGAGGGCCAGCGTGCCGCCGAAGCCGACGATCGCCGCGACGAAGGCGGATATCGGGATGGAAATGCGCATTATCCCGCGGTCCGCTTGACCATGTCGCCTACAGCTCGCTTGAGCATATCGAGATCCTCGGGGCGGGACAGGCGATGGTCGCCGTCCGGGATCAGCGACAGCGTCACGTCGTCGGCGGGCAGCATCGCGGCCAGCTTCAGCGCATGGCCAGAAGGCACGTCGGGATCGGCCAGGCCCTGCAGGATGTGCACCGGGCAATGGGTGTCGATCGGCCCCGTCATCACCCGGTTGGCGCGGCCATCCTCGATCAGCGCGCGCGTGTAGATATAAGGCTCGTCCGAATAGTCGGACGGCTCGGCGAAGAAGCCTTTTTCCTCGAGATCGCGGCGCTGCGCGTCGGTCAGCACCGGCTCGATCAGCTCGATGGTGAAATCAGGCGCCGGGGCGAGCAGAACGAGGCCGGCAACCCTCGTGTCGCCCGCCTTGCGCAGCTCCTGCGCCATGCGCAGCGCGATCCACGCCCCCATCGACGAGCCGACCAGTATCTGCTTGCCCTGGCTGAACCGGCGAAAGACGGCAAGGCTCTCGGCCAGCCATTTGGAGATCGTGCCGTCGGCGAACGCGCCGCCCGATTCGCCATGGCCGGAATAGTCGTGGCGCAGACAGGCACGGCCTTCGCTCGTGGCCCAGGCGGCAAGCGTCTCCGCCTTCGTGCCCAGCATGTCGGACTTGTAGCCGCCCAGCCAGACCACGCCGGGCGCAGCGCCAGGCGCCTGCCTGACGGCGATGTCCGATCCGTCCACATCGATGAAAACCGGAGCGCTGGCGGCCATGAGCTTGTCCTCTCGGCCGGTCTTTTGGCACAGGCGGTGGTTCAACGAAAAGTGCTCGCGGCATTTCTTTGCTTGGTGCAGACAATTGCCAGGCGGCAGGTGATTTTCCGGCGGGGCTATGCTATTGACTCACGCCCCGCGCTCACCACATAGGCGCGTCCACCTATTTTTTGTCTAAAGAACCCAGAACGAAACGGCCGAGGAGACCACGACCATTCGCAGACCTTTCAAAGCAGCGGCACCCACCAAGGACGGGCCGCGCTCCAACCGAGACATCCGGGTGCCCCGGGTCCAGCTTATCGATGCCGACGGCCAGAACCGAGGCGATGTTTCCATCAACGACGCATTGCTGCTGGCCGAAGAGGCCGGGCTCGATCTGGTCGAGATATCGCCCAACGCGGTACCGCCGGTCGTCAAGATCCTCGATCTCGGCAAGCTGAAATACGCCAACCAGAAGAAGGCGGCCGAAGCGCGCAAGAACCAGAAGGTCATCGAGATCAAGGAGATCAAGATGCGCCCGAACATCGACAGCCATGACTACGAGACCAAGATGAAGGCCGTGCGGCGCTTCTTCGAGGAAGGCGACAAGGTCAAGCTGACGCTGCGCTTCCGCGGCCGCGAGATGGCGCATATGGAACTTGGCATGCAGCTTCTGAACAAGGTGCGCGAGGAAGTTGCGACGATCGCCAAGGTCGAGGCGGAGCCGAAGCTCGAAGGCCGCCAGATGATGATGGTGCTGGCGCCGCGCTGACCGGGAAAGGCGCGGCCGTCAAAGCGTCGCGTCTATCACGGTTTCGAGAGTTGCCGGGCTCTTCGTATCCCGCTCTAAAATCCGCCCGAATTGCCGGGCACGGCGTCCCGGCGATCGGCGGGGCGCCTGTTTTCCATCCGATCGCCGGCTACCTCGACGATCGCTTCGCGATCGCGAACAAATCGACGATCGGGTTTCCCGATCGCGAGCAAAATGCGATCGGATGGGGTCATGGTCGATGAAGTGAAGGTCCCGGCCGACAACCAGAATGAAGGGTTGGGCGGCTATCAGCACATGCGCCGGATCGTGCTGGCGGTGCTGATCGTGGTGCTGTTCTGCGCATTGCTGTTCGGCCAATCGAGCTTTCCGCCCGAGACCTCGATGCACGAGTCGATCGAGATGTTCGGCGTGCTTCTGATCTTCCTCGGCATCGTCGGGCGCTTGTGGTCGACGCTCTATATCGGCGGGCGCAAATCGGCCGAAGTGGTCACCGGCGGGCCTTATTCGATCACCCGCAACCCGCTCTATCTGTTTTCGACCGTCGCTGCCGCCGGCGTCGGCGCGCAGATCGGCTCGTTCAGCGGCATCGTCCTGTTTTCGCTGCTCTGCGCCGGCGCCTTCCACATCGTCATCCTGCGCGAGGAGCGGTATCTCAAGGAAGTGCTCGGCGCGCCCTACCAGGCCTATCTCGCCAGGGTGCCGCGCTTCTTCCCGAACCTTTCGCTCTACCAGGAAGGCGATACCGGCAGCTTCAAGCCCCGCCTGCTCTTGAACACGCTGCTCGACGGGCTGGTGTTCCTGGTGGCGCTGCCGGCCTTCGAGCTGATCGACGGCATGCAGCAGTCGGGGATGCTGCCGGTGTGGTTCACGCTGCCGTAGAAACGGCGCGCAGCCAGGACAGCGCGTCGCATGGCTTGAGGTGTTGCGTACAGGCCGTCTTTGATCTATAGGACCGCCGTTCCAAGAAAACCGCCCGGCAGGGCATGCCGTGGCGGTTTCATTTGCTTTTCGGGCTTTGGTCGGCCCGAAGCGAAAAAGAAGCGCGATGGTGCGCCACCAATACGGAGTAGCAAAATGCCCAAGATGAAGACCAAATCGGCCGCCAAGAAGCGGTTCAAGATTACTGCCACCGGCAAGGTGCTGTCGGCTGCCGCCGGCAAGCGCCACGGCATGATCAAGCGTTCCAACAAGTTCATTCGCGATGCCCGCGGCACGATGGTTCTGGCTGAACCGGACGGCAAGAAGGTCATCAAGAATTTTCTGCCGAACGGCCTCTGAGCACTCGGTTCCGGAACAGCGTTTTAAGGAGATCATGACATGGCACGCGTAAAGAGAGGCGTCACCGCCCACGCCAAGCACAAGAAGGTCCTGAAAGCCGCCAAGGGTTTCTACGGCCGCCGCAAGAACACCATCCGCATCGCCAAGCAGGCGGTGGAGAAGTCGCTGCAGTACGCCTACCGCGACCGCAAGAACCGCAAGCGCTCGTTCCGCGCGCTGTGGATCCAGCGCATCAACGCCGCGACGCACGAGCACGGCCTGACCTATGGCCGCTTCATCGACGGCCTCAACAAGGCCGGCATCGAGATCGACCGCAAGGTTCTTTCGGACATGGCCATCCACGAGCCGCAGGCTTTCGCCGCGCTGGTCGCGAAGGCCAAGGTCGCGCTCGAATATCTGAAGAACACCACGCCGAATGCTTTTGAGAGCGCTGTCGCCTAAGCCAGCGCTTCCCAAGCATTTTTAGTACTGATTTGGGGAACCCGCGCTGGCACGGCTGGCGCGGGTTTTTCTTATGCCTGATGTAACCAAAATGGCGACGACGAAACCGAAATGGTGACAGTCGCCCGACCGAGAGAGCTTCGCCGTGAACGCCACCGCTGGAAATCTTGAAGCCCTGGAAGGCTCGTTGCTCGCCGAAATCGCGGCGGCGGCGGATGAGGCCGCGATCGAGGCGGTGCGCGTCTCTGCGCTGGGCAAGAAGGGTTCCGTCTCCGAAATGCTGAAGACGCTGGGCGCAATGAGCGCCGAGGAGCGCCAGGTGAAGGGGCCGGCGATCAACGGCCTGAAGAACCGCGTCACCGAAGCGCTCGCCGCGCGCAAGGCGGAACTGAAGGATGTGGCGATCGCGGCCCGGCTCGCTGCCGAGAAGGTCGACGTGACGCTGCCGGTGCGCCAGTCGCCGGCCGAGCGCGGCCGCATCCATCCGATCAGCCAGGTGATCGACGAGATCGCGGCGATCTTCGGCGATCTCGGCTTCGCCATCGCCGAAGGCCCCGATATCGAGACCGACTACTACAATTTCACCGCGCTGAATTTCCCCGAGGGGCATCCGGCGCGCGAAATGCACGACACCTTCTTCTTCCAGCCGGACGAGAAGGGCGAGCGCAAGCTGTTGCGCACGCACACCTCGCCCGTGCAGATCCGCACCATGGAGCGGCAGAAGCCGCCGATCCGCATCGTCATCCCCGGCAAGACCTACCGGCAGGATTCCGACGCCACCCACTCGCCGATGTTCCATCAGGTCGAGGGGCTGGTGGTCGACAAGTCGGCCAATATTGCCAACATGAAGTGGGTGCTGGAGGAGTTCTGCAAGGCCTTCTTCGAGGTGCCGTCGGTCAAGATGCGCTTCCGCCCGTCCTTCTTCCCGTTCACCGAGCCTAGCCTCGAGGTCGACATCCAGTGCGACCGTTCGCGTCCGGGCGAAGTGCGCTTCGGGGAAGGCTCCGACTGGATGGAGATCCTGGGCTGCGGCATGGTCCACCCCAACGTGCTGCGCGCCGGCGGGCTCGATCCCGACGAGTATCAGGGCTTCGCCTGGGGCATGGGCATCGACCGCATTGCCATGCTGAAATACGGCATGCCGGACCTGCGCGCCTTCTTCGACGCCGACGTGCGCTGGCTTTCGCATTACGGCTTCAGGCCGCTCGACCTGCCGACGCTGTTCGGGGGGCTGTCGACATGACTGCACCCCACAGCGGGGGTTGCCGCTGCGGCGCCGTGCGGTTCGAGGCTTCGGCCGAACCGCACCACATCAGCTATTGCCATTGCGGCGATTGCCGGCGCGCCACGGGCGCGCCGGTGTCGGCCTTTGTCGGCTTCATGGCCGACAAGGTCGCGCTCAACGGCAAATCGCTGAAAAGCTACCGCAACGGTCCGGTGGAGCGCTCGTTCTGCGGCATTTGCGGCTCCCCGATCGCCTATATCGACCAGCGGCTCGACAACCAGATCTATTTCATGCTCGGCGCCATGGACATGCCGGCTTATTTCAAGCCGACGCTGCATGCCTATGTGCGTGAGCAGCTGCCCTTCCTGCACATGCCGGACGATCTGCCCAGACATCTGAAGACCAGCGTGCCCCGCCCCAACCAACAAGGGTCGGACGGGCAAGGACCAAACGGAACAGAACCATGAAATTCACCCTCTCCTGGCTCAAGGACCATCTCGAGACCGACGCTTCGCTCAGCGAGATCGTCGAGCGGCTGACCGCGATCGGCCTCGAAGTCGAGCATGTCGACGACAAGGCCGGCCTGAAGCCCTTCGTCATCGCCAAGGTGCTGACTGCGGTGCAGCATCCCGACGCCGACCGGCTGCGCGTGCTGACCGTCGACACCGGCGACGGCAAGCCGCCGGTGCAGGTGGTGTGCGGCGCGCCCAACGCCCGCGCAGGCCTGATCGGCGCTTTCGCGGCGCCCGGCACCTATGTTCCCGGCATCGACGTGATGCTCTCTGTCGGCAAGATCCGCGGCGTCGAAAGCCACGGCATGATGTGCTCGGAGCGCGAGCTGGAAATCTCCGACGAGCATAACGGCATTATCGATTTGCCGCAGGATGCGCCGGTCGGCACCAGCTTCGCCGCCTACGCGCATCTCGACGATCCGGTGATCGAGATCAACCTGACGCCGAACCGGCCGGACGCCACCAGCGTCTACGGCATCGCGCGCGACCTCGCGGCGAGCGGGCTTGGCCGGCTCACCGGTGGCGGGATCATGCCGCATGCCGGCGATGGCCTGTGCCCGGTCAAGGTCACGATCGAGGCGCCTGAGCTCTGCCCCGGCTTCGCGCTGACGCTGGTGAAGGGCGTCAAGAACGGCCCGTCGCCGAAATGGCTGCAGCAGCGGCTGATCGCCATCGGGCTTCGCCCGATCAGCGCTCTGGTCGACATCACCAACTACGTCACCTTCGACCGCGGCCGGCCGCTGCATGTGTTCGACGCCGCGAAGGTCGCCGGCAACCTCGTGGTGCGGCGCGCCAAGGACGGCGAGACGGTGCTGGCACTGGACGGGCGCGAATACACGCTGACGCCGGAAATGTGCGTGATCGCCGACGACAATGGCGTGGAATCGATCGCCGGCATCATGGGCGGCGAGCATTCGGGCTGCGACGAGAACACCACCGACGTGCTGATCGAATCGGCGCTCTGGGATCCGATCACCACGGCCCGCACCGGCCGCGCGCTCGGCATCATCAGCGATGCGCGCTACCGCTTCGAGCGCGGCGTCGACCCGGAATTCATGGTGCCGGGCGTGGAGCTGGCGATCAAGCTGGTGCTCGATTTCTGCGGCGGCACGCCTTCTGAAATCGAGGTTGCCGGCTATGCCGGCCACAAGCCGAAGATCGTCTCGTTCCCGCTGTCGGAAGTGAAACGGCTGACCGGCATCGAGGTGCCGAGAGAGGAAGCCCTCGGCATCCTGACCCGGCTCGGCTTCGAGCCGAAAGGACTGAGCGACGTCGTCAAAGTGGAGGTGCCGTCCTGGCGGCCGGATGTCGACGGCAAGGCCGACCTGGTCGAGGAGGTGATGCGCATCCATGGCGTCGACAACATCTTGGCCCAGCCGCTGACCTCGCATGACGCGGTCAACGGCAGGATCCTGACCACGCTGCAGGTGCGCACCCGTTCGGCCAAGCGCGCGCTGGCGGTGCGCGGCATGATGGAGGCCGTCACCTGGTCGTTCATTCCGGCAAAACACGCCGAGCTGTTCGGCGGCGGCCAGACAGGGCTCAAGCTCGCCAACCCGATCGCCGCCGACATGTCCGACATGCGGCCGTCGCTGCTGCCGGGGCTGATCGCGGCCGCGCAGCGCAATGCCGACCGCGGCATCGGCGACGTGGCGCTGTTCGAAGTCTCCGGCACCTATGAAGGCGATGCGCCCGAACAGCAGCGGCGCGTCGCCGCCGGTGTCAGGCGCGGCACCGCCAAGCTCGACGGTTCGGGGCGCAGCTGGGCCGGCAATGCCGGGCCGGTCGGGGTGTTCGACGCCAAGGCGGACGCGATCGCCGCGCTCGAAGCCTGCGGCGCGCCGGTCGACCGGCTGCAGATCGAGCCGGGCGGTCCCGCCTGGTACCATCCCGGGCGCTCGGGTACGATCAAGCTCGGCCCCAAGACCGTGCTCGGCACCTTCGGCGAGTTCCATCCGAAAACGCTGGACGGGCTGGACGTGTCCGGTCCGCTCTGCGGCTTCGAGGTTTTCGTCGACGCCGTGCCGGAGCCGAAGGCCAAGCCGACGCGCACCAAGCCGAAGCTGGAGCTCTCGCCCTTCCAGGCTGTGAAGCGCGATTTCGCCTTCGTCGTCGACCGGACGGTCGAGGCCGGCACGCTGGTGCGTGCGGCTTTAGCCGCCGACAAGAAGCTGGTCACCGGCGTTTCGGTGTTCGATGTGTTCGAAGGCGCCTCGCTGGGGGCGGCCAAGAAGTCGATCGCCATCGAAGTGTCGATCCAGCCGGTCGAAAAGACGCTGACCGACGAGGATTTCGAGGCGCTGGCAAAGCGCATCGTCGAGAACGTCAACAAGCAGACGGGCGGCGTGCTGCGGACCTAAAGAATTCAGAATTGCGGAGCGATGGCGAATCGCCCTCCAAAGGGCGATGGACCATCTCCGCTATTCCGGCCTTTCCTTCGAAGAACAGCGCGCGGCCTTCCTCGCCATCGTCGCGGCCGATCCAGTGCTCAGCGAGACGCTGCCGCGGGTTCGTGAGCTTGCGCTGCCGGATTGGCTGGTGGTTTCCGGCGCGCTCTACAACAGCGTCTGGAACCATCTGACCGGCAAGCCGCCTGGATACGGCATCAAGGATGTCGACTTGTTCTATTTCGACGACGCCGATTTGTCCTACGAGGCAGAGGATGCGGTGATCCGCCGGGCGGCGAAGCATTTCGCGGGACTGTCGCTGCCGGTCGAGGTGCGCAACCAGGCGCGGGTGCATCTGTGGTATCCGCAAAAATTCGGGCAGGAGTGCCCGCGCTATGCGAGCGCGAGCGAGTCGGTGAGCTATTTTGCCTCGAAGACGCATGCGGTCGGGGTGCGGTTCGGACGGGACGGAGCGTTGGAGCTGGTGGCGCCGTTCGGGCTCGACGACATTTTTCGTTTCGGATTATGCCGAACAGGGTGCTGGACAATCAGCGGACGCATGAAGCCAAGGGGAAAAGGGCGCGGGAGTACTGGCCGGAGATCAGTGTGGTGCCGTGGTAGGGGCACAGAGATAAGATAGGTCGGCGCGAGGCCCCCCTCTCTGTCCTGCCGGACATCTCCCCCTCAAGGAGGGAGATCGGATGTCGCGCCGGTTTTCGCCAATCGCCAACATTGCAAGGAGAAGCGAGACGTCTGAACTGCCAGTCTCCCCCCTCGAGGGGGAGATGTCCGGCAGGACAGAGAGGGGGGCCTCGCGCCGAGCTGTCAACAAAAAGGGCGCCGAAGCGCCCTTGCCACCTTCACCCATTCACCAGCGCCAGCAATTCCTCCGTGTAGCGCTTGCCGACCACCTTGTCGGGCGACAGCGCATCGCCGATTGCCGCTACTTCCGCCGCGCTCAGCTCGATGCCGGCCGCCGCCGTGTTCTGCTCCAGATGGCGTATCTTCCTTGCGCCGGGGATCGGCACGATGAAATCGCCCTGGTGCAGCACCCAGGCCAGCGCCAGCTGCGCCGGTGTGACGCCCTTTTCAGCCGCCAGCTTTTCCAGCACGGCGATGACCGCATTGTTGGCTGCCATCGCTTCGGCCTGGAAGCGCGGCAGGGTGCGGCGCCAGTCAGCGGCGCCGAGCGCGTCCGGTTTGTCGAGCGTGCCGGTGAGCAGGCCGCGGCCGAGTGGGCTGTAGGGGACAAAACCGATGCCGAGCTCGCGGCAGACGGCAAATATCTCGTCCTCGGGATCGCGGCTCCACAGCGAATATTCGCTTTGCACCGCAGCGATCGGATGCACGGCATGCGCCCGGCGCAGCGTCGCGCCGCTCACTTCCGACAGACCGAGCGCCCGCACCTTGCCTTCGCGCACCAGCTCGGTCATGGCGCCGACCGTGTCCTCGATCGGCACGTTGGGGTCGACGCGGTGCTGATAGTAGAGGTCGAGCACGTCGGTATTGAGCCGCTTGAGCGAGGCTTCGGCCACTGCCTTGACGTGCTCGGGGCGACTGTCGACGCCGATCATGCGGTCCATGCCCGAGCCGTGCTCGGAAATCTTGAAGCCGAATTTGGTGGCAATCGTCACATGATCGCGCACCGGCTTCAGCGCCTTGCCAAGCAGGATCTCGTTCTCGAACGGACCATAGACTTCGGCGGTGTCGAAGAAGGTGACGCCGATCTCGACGGCGCGGCGCAGCGTGGCGATGGCTTCCGTCTCCGGCTGGCCGCCATAGCCGAAGCTCATGCCCATGCAGCCGAGGCCGACGGGGAAGACTTCGAGTTCAGTTCCTAGCTTGCGGGTTTTCATCACGCATCTCCTTGTTGCGGTGGGAGGGAGATAACGTCTTGCGATCCGTTCGATAATCGGTTCTCTTTCGCACGGCTTGCTCTATAAAATAGAACAATGAACCGGACCAACCTCTCCCAGCTCGCCGTGCTCGCCACCGTCGCCCAATGCGCCAGCTTCCGCCGCGCGGCGCGCGAGCTCGGCATCGCGCCGTCGGCGGTCAGTCATGCCGTATCGAGCCTGGAAGCACGGCTCGGCGTGCGGTTGCTGGCCCGCAGCACGCGCAGCGTCGCGCCGACCGAGGAAGGCGCGCAATTGCTCGAACGGCTAAGGCCGGCGCTGTCGGAGATCGATCTGGCGCTGGAAACGGCGGTCGAGGCGCGCGACCGGCCGGCTGGCAATCTGCGGCTGACCGTACCGCGCACCGCCGCGCATCTGGTGCTGACGCCACGGCTTGCCGACTTCGCCGCCGCCTATCCCGACATCGTGCTGGAGATCGTCATCGAGGATCGCTTCACCGATGTGGTCGAAGGCGGTTTCGATGCTGGCGTGCGGCTCGGCGAAAGCCTGCAGCGCGACATGATCGCGGTGCGTATCGGGCCGAATATCCGCGGCGCGGTGGTCGCAGCGCCATCCTATTTCGCGGTGATGCCGAAGCCGCGCCATCCGAGCGAGCTGGCTGACCACCGCTGCATCCGCTTCCGTTTCTCCAGCGGCATCCTCTACCGCTGGGAATTCGAGAAGGACGGCGAGGAAATCGAGATCGCGGCCCAGGGGCCGCTGATCCTGGACGAAGATCACCTGATCGCCCAGGCGGCGGTCGACGGCGCCGGGCTTGCCTTCGTCTTCGAACCCTATGTGCGAGCGCCGCTCGCCGACGGCCGGCTGATCCGCGTGCTGGAGGATTGGTGCCCGACCTTCGAGGGCTTTTTCGTCTACTATCCGAGCCGCAGGCAGATGCGGCCGGCGCTGAGGGCGTTCGTGGATTTCTTCAAGGTGAGCGGGTAGGAGCGCGGCAAGATCACGCTTCAAGGTTGATAAGCAAATTTTCAACCGTCGGCACCGCCCCTCATCTGCCTGCCGGCATCTTCTCCCCGTTGAACGGGGAGAAGGGGCTGGTCGCCAGGCCGGCGCCGTTCCTGCGACTTCTGAGATTAGCGAAACCACCGGCGGAAGCTTGCGCTCCGACGCAGTGTTCGACGCGGCCAACAATCCGGAGATCCAGTTCCGCTCGACCAGCGTCATCCGCACCGGCGACACGACGGCGCTTGTCACCGGCCGGCTGACGGCGCGCGGCAAGACGTTTTCGGAAAAATTCGCGGCCGAGCTCGGCGGATTGAAGGGTGGGACGATCAAGTTCCACGTCACCGGCAAGGTGCTCAGGTCGCTACGGGATGGATGTCGGCACGCCGCTCTATTCCAACATCGTCGACTTCGACATGACGCTGATGGGGAGAAGGGGTAGTTCCAAGCCCCGCGTCCTCGAGTTCGTCATCCTAGGGCGAAGCAAGGAGCGAAGCGACGGGCGCAGACCCTAGGATCCATTCCGTGACGCTAAAGCGTTGCAACGGTTACAGAATTCTGCGCCGCCGCACTTTACGTCAAGGGTTACGGAATGGATCCTCGGGTCAAGCCCGAGGATGACGAAGGCGTTTTGTGGCCCGCGTCTGCGATTGGCTTTTCCGTCGATTTCGGGCAAACCTCGTTACCTGTAAACCGACATGGAGAAGCGTGATGTTCCGATGGGGTGTTCTGTCGACGGCAAAGATCGGCCGCGAGCAGCTTTTGCCGGCAATCGTGGATTCGGAGAACGGCGTCCTGTCGGCGATCGCCAGCCGCGACCTGTCGAAGGCCAAGGCGTTGGGCGAGCGTTTCGGCGCCCGCCATGCCTTCGGCTCGTATGAGGAGCTGCTCGCCTCCAAGGACGTCGACGGCGTCTATATCCCGCTGCCGACATCGCAGCATGTCGAATGGACGGCGAAGGCGATCGAAGCGGGCAAGCATGTGCTGGTCGAGAAGCCTCTGGCGCTCGACGCCAAGGACATCCCGCCGCTGATCAAGCTGCGCGACGAAAAGAAAGTGCTGGTCTGCGAGGCCTTCATGGTCGTCTACCATCCGCAATGGATCAAGGTGCGCGACCTCATCGCCGGCGGCGCCATCGGCCGGCTGCGGCATGTGCAGGGCGCGTTTTCCTATTACAATGTCGACCCCAAGAACATGCGCAACCAGCTCGATCTCGGCGGCGGCGCGCTGCCCGACATCGGCGTCTATCCGACGGTGTCGACGCGCTTTTCGACCGGCAAGGAGCCGATCCGCGTGCAGGCGACGATCGAGCGCGACAAGACCTTCGGAACCGACATCTATTCCTCGATCCGTGCCGATTTCGGCGACTTCGAGCTGTCCTTCTATCTGTCGACGCAGATGGCGGCCCGCCAGGTTATGGTGTTCCACGGCGAGAAGGGCTTCATCGAGGTTTTTGGCCCGTTCAATGCCGGGCTCTACGAGCATCACCGCATCGAGCTGCACAACCAGAACCACACCGAAGCGCAGGTGTTCCGCTTCCCGGGCACTCAGCAGTACCGGCTGGAATGCGAGGCTTTCGTGCGTGCCGCGCAGGGTGGCAAGGACCGCGTCTTCACGCTGGAGGAATCCGTGCTCAACCAGAAAGTCATCGACGCTATTTTCCGCGCCGGAGAAAAGGACGGCTGGGAGAACGTCTAGCTCTTTTGTTTGACGCAATTCCGGACGGAAAACCGCCTTTCCTGGAATTGCTTTGCCGGCCACGGAGGAAAAATGGCTGACGCGGACGTGATCATTGTCGGCGCGGGGCTGGCGGGCCTCGTCGCCGCGGCCGAGCTGGCTGACGCCGGCAAGAAGATCATCATCGTCGACCAGGAGCCGGAACAGTCGCTGGGCGGCCAGGCCTTCTGGTCGTTCGGCGGGTTGTTCCTGGTCGATTCGCCGGAGCAGCGGCGCATGCGCATCCGCGATTCGCACGACCTCGCGCTCGAGGACTGGATGGGCACGGCCGCCTTCGACAGGCCGGAGGATTTCTGGCCGCGCAAATGGGCCGAGGCCTATGTCGGCTTCGCCGCCGGCGAGAAGCGCTCATGGCTGATCGAGCGCGGCCTGAAATTCTTCCCCGTGGTCGGCTGGGCCGAGCGCGGCGGCGGCAGTGCGACCGGCCACGGCAATTCGGTGCCGCGCTTCCACATTACCTGGGGCACCGGGCCCGGCGTGCTCGAACCTTTCGTCCTGCGCGTGCGCGAGGCGCAGAAGCGCGGGCTGGTGGAGTTCAGGTTCCGCCACCGGGTCAACGAGATCGTCCGCACCGGCGACACCGTCATCGGCGTCCGCGGCGACGTGCTGGAGCAGAGCAGCGTCGAGCGCGGCCACAAAAGCTCGCGCGCCGTGACCGGGGACTTCGAGTTCCATGCACAAGCGGTGATCGTGGCTTCCGGCGGCATCGGCGGCAACCACGAGCTGGTGCGCAGGAACTGGCCTGCGCGCCTCGGCGCGCCGCCAAAGCGCATGATCACCGGCGTGCCCGACCATGTCGACGGGCGCATGCTGGCGATCACCGAGGCTGCCGGCGGCTCGATCATCAACCGCGACCGCATGTGGCACTATGTCGAGGGCATCAGGAACTGGGCGCCGATCTGGACCGAGCATGCGATCCGCATCCTGCCCGGCCCCTCCTCGCTCTGGCTCGACGCGCGCGGCAAGCGCCTGCCGGTGCCGCTCTACCCGGGCTTCGATACGCTCGGCACGCTTAGCCACATCATGGGCACCGGCTTCGACTATTCCTGGTTCATCCTGACCAAAAAAATCATCCAGAAGGAGTTCGCGCTGTCGGGCTCCGAGCAGAACCCCGACCTCACGGGGAAAAGCTGGCGGCAGGTGCTGGGGCGCGCAACAAGCGGCATTCCCGGGCCGGTGAAAGCCTTCATGGAAAAGGGCGAGGACTTCATCGTCGAGGCTGACCTTGCAAAGCTGGTGGCGCGCATGAACGCGCTGGCCGGCGGCGCGCCGCTGCTGGAGGTCGTCCAGGTCGAGCGCGAGATCCGCGCCCGCGACATGCAACTCGACAATCCATTCTCCAAGGACGCGCAGATAACCGCGCTGCGCGGCGCCCGCGCCTATCTCGGCGACAAGCTGATCCGCACCGCCAGGCCGCACAAGATGCTCGATCCGGCGAACGGCCCGCTGATCGCGGTGCGCCTCAACATCCTGACCCGCAAGACGCTGGGCGGCTTGCAGACCGATCTCGACAGCCGCGTTCTCGACGCCGCCGGCGAGCCGGTGCCGGGTCTCTATGCGGTGGGCGAAGTGGCCGGCTTCGGTGGCGGCGGCGTGCACGGCTATGCGGCGCTGGAAGGCACCTTCCTCGGCGGCTGCATTTTTTCGGGGCGCAGCGCGGGGCGGGCGGCGGCAGCCACGATTGCGTGAACGCGGCGCGCGGGTGATCGCCGGTTCAGCGACAAAGCTGTAGGCTTTTTCGGTCAATCGTTGTCGACCGAAGTCCCAACTCCAATCACAGCGGGAACAGCATGCGCATCATCGTCTATGGCATCGGCGCGGTCGGCGGCGCCATCGCGGCCCAGCTCAGCTTTTCCGACCATGCGGTCATCGGCATCGCCCGCGGCAGGCAGCTCGATGCCATCCGCGCTGCGGGGCTGTCGCTTTCCACCCCGCAAGGCACCAGGATCGCGCGCTTTCCCGTCCATGCCGACCCGACGGAGATTTCCTTCAGGCCGGACGATGTCGTGCTCCTGACGATGAAGACCCCCGACACACTCGGCGCACTGCAGCGGCTCAACGCCGCCGGCGTAACGGCGCAACCCGTATTCTGTTTCCAGAACGGCGTTGCCAACGAGCCGCTGACGTTGCGTTTCTTCGCCAATGTCTATGGCGCGACGGTGATGCTGCCGGCCGACTACGACACGCCTGGCCAGGTAGCGGCCTATTTCGCGCCCAGGATCGGCGCCTTCGATATCGGCCGCTATCCTTCCGGAATAGACGGCACAGTCGAGAAACTGTGCGGGGTTCTGAGCGCGTCCGGTTTCATCGTCGACCCCAGGGACAATGTGATGAGCAGCAAATATCGCAAGCTGCTGGCCAACCTTCGAAACATCATCGACGCCGCGCTCGGGGATACCGAACTGCAGCGGAAATGGTATGCGAAGGCGCGAGCCGAAGCCGAGGCCGTGCTGAGCGCGGCTGGAATCGACTGGGACAAGACCGACGCCATGGCCCGTGAAGAATTGACAATCGGCACGGTCCCGGGCCGCGTGCGCGTCGGGTCGTCGACGCTGCAAAGCATCGTGCGCGGGACCGGGTCCCTCGAAACGGACTTCCTCAATGGCGAGATCGTCCTTCTCGGGCGGCTCAACGGCATGGCGACACCCGTCAACTCGGCCTTATGCAAACTGTCGATCGAGCTGGCCAGCGGCCGGATGCGACCGCAATCGGCCGGCGACGACACGATCGTCTCCATGATCGGCGGAAGCGGCTGATCGCAGGAAACGAATCGAAAGATAGCAACCCGCCCGGGAATCCTTTCGGGCCCATGGAACGTCTTCCTCACGCAGATCCGCAAACAGGAGACGACCATGACCTACAATCTCATCCGCTACGGCGTGAAGGACGCCAGCGCCGCCGAGAACCGGGCGCTGGTGGCAAAGGTGTTCGAGGCGCTGGATGAAACGCAGCCGCAATCGGTGCGCTATCTGGTGCTCGAACTGGAGAATGGCGAGTTCGTCCACCTCGTCGGTTACGACAAGGACAGTTCGGCGCTGACCGAACTGGACGCGTTCAAGGCGTTCGGCGCCGATCATGCCGGGCGGCGTTCGACGCCGCTGGCGAGGTCGCCGGCGAAGATCGTCGGCAACTATCGTATGCTGGCCAAAGCCGATGAAGCCGTGCCCGCCTGACCCGGGCACGGCTTGTGATCGGCGAGGCGAGAAAGAGGACGATGAGCTCAGCAGGGTTCGGCCGCGCGGAACTTGAAGCCATGCTCGTCGGCCTGCGGCCGAAACTGCACCGCTATGCGGCGCGCATGGCCGGCTCGGCGATCGAGGGTGAGGACATCGTGCAGGAGGCGACGGTGAAGGCGCTTGCCGCCCATGATGGCGGCGCGCGCGTCGAGCGTCCCGAGCAATGGCTGTTCCGCATCGCCCATAATGCGGCGCAGGATCATCTGCGCCGCCGCCAGCGGGAGCGTTCGCGAATGAGCGAGGCCGACATGACCGCAATAGCGGACCTCTCCGCCAGCGCCGAGACGCGGCTCGCGACTGCCATGAGCCTGGGCCGCTTCATGCAGCTGACGCCGGCGCAGCGCAGCGCCGTGATCCTGGTCGACGTGCTCGGCCTCAGCCTGCATGAGACCTGCGAGGTGACGGGCGCGACGCTTGCCGCCGTCAAGGCGGCGCTGCATCGCGGCCGGGCGGAGTTGAAGGCGATGGCGGCGTTGCCGGACGACATGACCATGCCGAAGCTCGACCCGGAGGAGGAGCGTCGGCTGCGCCGCTATGTCGACCTGTTCAACGCGCGCGATTTCGATGGGGTGAGGATGCTGATCGCTGAGGACATCCAGGTCGACGTCGTCAACCGCGCCCGCCTCAACGGCAAGAAGGAAGCCTCGACCTATTTCGGCAATTACGACCGCATGAGCGACTGGGCGTTGTCACTCGGCTTCGTCGAGGCCCGGCCGGCGATCCTGATCCGCAACCCGCGAGCCGGCGATACGGTGCGCGGCTTCGTGCTGATCGACTGGCGCGGCGATGAAGTCGTCCGCATCCGCGATTTCCGCCACGCCCCTTATTGCGTCGCGGAGGCCGATATTCTCCTCGCCTCTGGCGAGCGGGCATGACGGCTCCGGACCGCGTTTGCTACTTCGCAATCGATCTTCCGCTGGCAAATGCCCATAGCCGACCTGCGGTTGCGGTGGCATCAACATATATGTTTCATACATCAATCCTTGACGATAGAACATTTTAATGTAGGCTGCAGCACCGACACCTCATATCTCAGAACTGAACGAGAGAGTCGTCGGTGATAACCGCACCGCAGTTGCGCGCCGCAAGATCGTTGCTCGGCATCGATCAACGCCGGCTTGCCGAATTGTCCGGCCTGTCGGTGCCGACGATCCAGCGCATGGAAGCCAGCGGCTCGATCATCCGGGGCAATGTCGATTCGCTGATGAAGCTGATCGCCGCGCTCGAGGTGGCCGGCATCGAACTGATCGGCGAAGGCGCGGTCAGCCAAGGCGGCGGTCGCGGCGTGCGGCTGAAGAGCGGGTTCGATCCGGCCAGGGCATCCGATGCCGGCGATGTCGAGCCTGGCGAGAGCCTGCCGTGATCTCGACCGTGGCTCTTGTGCTGTGCGGTCCTGCCGCGCTTCTGGGAACAGCCATCCTTGCCGCGGCCGTCAGCCGGCACACCTTTGCGACGCGTCTGGTCTACGGCGCCGCGTTTGCCATTTCAGCCGCCCTGATCGTGATCGTTGCCATCCATCTCGCCAGCAATTCCGGCGAGGCGTCCGCCACCTTGCCGCTCGGCCTGCCCTGGACCGGCGCCCGGTTCCGCCTCGACGGCCTGTCGGCGTTCTTCCTCATCGTCGTCAATCTGGGCGGCGCCGTCACCAGCCTTTATGCCCTTGGCTACGGCCGGCACGAATCCGCGCCGCATCGCGTGCTGCCGTTCTATCCGGCGTTCCTCGCCGGCATGAACCTCGTGGTGCTGGCCAACGACGCCTTCAGCTTCCTCTTGTCCTGGGAGTTCATGTCGCTCGCCTCCTGGGCGCTGGTCATGGCGCATCACCGCGACGAGGCCAACCGACGCGCCGGCACCATATACCTGGTGATGGCGAGCTTCGGCACCATGACGCTGCTGCTTGCCTTCGGCCTGCTGGCGGGACCGGCGGGAACCTATGCGTTCGACGCGATGCGGACGGCGCATCCGGGCCCGTTCGCCGCAGGCGCGGTGCTCGTTCTCATGCTGCTCGGCGCCGGCTCCAAGGCCGGCCTGGCGCCGCTGCATGCCTGGCTGCCGCTTGCCCATCCGGCGGCACCCAGCCACGTCTCGGCGCTGATGAGCGGCGTCATGACCAAGGTCGCCATCTACGGCTTCATCCGCGTGGTGTTCGACCTGCTTGGCGCGCCGGCATGGTGGTCGGGCGTCGCCGTGCTCCTCATCGGCGGCGTGACGGCAGTGCTCGGCATCCTTCACGCGCTGATGGAAAAGGACCTGAAGCGGCTGCTCGCCTATTCGACCATCGAGAATATCGGCGTCATCTTTGCCAGCCTCGGCCTTGCGCTTGCCTTCAAGGCGAACGCCATGCCCTCGGCCGCAGCGCTGGCCCTCACCGCGGCGCTCTTCCATGTGCTCAACCATTCCTTCTTCAAGAGCCTGCTGTTCTTCGGCGCCGGCGCGGTGCTGACGGCAACCGGCGAACGCGACATGGAAAAGCTCGGCGGCCTCATTCATCGCCTGCCAGTCACCAGCTTCGTCTTTCTCGTCGGCTGCGTCTCGATCTCGGCGCTGCCACCCTTCAACGGCTTCGCCTCCGAATGGCTGGTCTTCCAGGCCATATTGGACAGCCCCGAACTGCCGCAATGGGGGCTGAAGGTCATCGTGCCCGCGGTCGGCGGCATGCTGGCGCTGGCGGCGGCGCTGGCCGCGGCCTGCTTCGTCAAGGCATTCGGCATCACCTTCCTTGGCCGGGCGCGATCGGCGGCGGTGGAACGCGCGCATGAGGTCGACCGCTGGTCGCTGGCGGCGATGGCCGTGCTTGCCGCCTTCTGCCTGCTCGCCGGCATCCTGCCCGGCTTGGTCATCGACGGCCTGTCGCCGGTGACGCTTTCGCTCATCGGCGACCGCATGCCGGTGCAGATGGCCGAGCCCTGGCTGTCGATCGTGCCGATCGCCGAGAGCCGCAGCTCCTATAACGGCCTGCTGGTCTTCGCCTTCATCGCCATTTCGGCGTCGCTCGCGGCCTTCTTCATCCACCGCTTCGCCTCGCATGCGCTGCGCAGGGGCATTGCATGGGGGTGCGGCTTCGCCGACCCGGCGCCGGCCGCGCAATACACCGCCGTCAGCTTCGCGCAGCCCATCCGCCGCGTCTTCGGCAGCTTCGCGTTCCGCGCCCGCGAGATGGTGGACATGCCGGCGCCGGGTTCCCTCGAACCGGCGCACCTCAAGGTGGATATGCATGATTTGGCCTGGGAGATCTTCTACCAGCCGATCGCCGGCGCGATCGATTTCGCCACCGAGCGGCTGAATCACCTGCAGTTCCTGACCATCCGCCGCTATCTGACGCTGGTCTTCCTCTACCTCGTCATCCTGCTCCTGGTGCTGGCGCTATGGCCGTGATCCTGGAGCTTGCCGTGCAGGGCGCGCAGATGTTTTCGGTGCTGTTGCTGGCGCCGCTTCTGATCGGCTTCGTGCGCAAGGTGAAGGCGAGGCTTGTGCGGCGGCAGGGACCCTCGGTGATCCAGCCCTATCGCGATCTCGTCAGGCTGATGCGCAAGGAGGTCGTGCTGGCGGACAACGCGTCCTGGCTGTTTCGCGTGACGCCCTACCTGATTTTCGCCGCCACATGGGTCGCGGCGGCGCTCGTTCCGACCTTCGCCTCCGGCCTCCAGTTCAGCTGGGCGGCCGATCTCATCGTCATCGTGGCGCTGCTCGGCAGCGCGCGCTTCTTCCTGGCGTTGGCGGGGATGGACGTCGGCACCAGCTTCGGCGGCATCGGCGCCAGCCGCGAGGTCATGATCGCGTCGCTGGCCGAACCCGCGATGCTGCTCATCGTCTTCAGCCTGGCACTGGTGGCCGGCGCCACGCAGCTTTCGACTGTCGCCGCCTTCATGGGTTCGCCCGAGGTCGGGCTGCGGGTGTCGCTCGGCATGTCGCTGATCGCGCTCGTGATGGTGGCGATCGCCGAGAACGCGCGCATACCGGTCGACAATCCCGCCACGCATCTGGAGCTCACCATGGTGCATGAGGCGATGATCCTGGAATATTCCGGCCGCCATCTGGCGATGATCGAGCTCGCCACCTTCCTCAAGCTGCTGCTCTACATGTCGCTGATCTCCTGCGTCTTCCTGCCCTGGGGGCTGGCGAGCGCCGGAACGGGGCCGCAATCGCTGGCCATCGGCGCCGCCGCTTATCTCGCCAAGCTCGCCGTGCTTGCCATCCTGCTCGCCGTGTTCGAGACGGCGGTCGCCAAGATGCGTGTCTTCCGGGTGCCGGACTTCCTGGGTGCAGCGCTGATGCTGGCGCTGCTCGGCACGCTCCTGCTGTTCGTTTCGCGGAGCCTGTGATGAACGGTCTCACCTTCGACATCGCCCATCTGCTCGCCGGCAGCCTGGTGCTGATCTCCTTCATGATGCTCTACCAGGACCGGCTGTTCGCGCTGATCAACGTCTTTGCGCTGCATGCGGTGGTGCTGGCGCTCTCGGTGGCGTGGCAGGCCTATATCCAGGACGCGCACCATCTCTACATCACCGCCGGCATCGCTTTGGTCTTCAAGGCAATCGTCATTCCCGTCGGGCTGCATCGCATCATCCAGCGGCTCGGCATCCACCGCGACATCGAGACCGCCGTCGGCATCGGCCCGACCATGCTCGCCGGCATCGGGCTGGTGACGCTTTCCATGGTGCTGATGCTGCGGGTGACGCCCGAGGCCGACCCGCTCGCGCGCGAGGACCTCGCCTTCGCGCTGTCGATCATCCTGCTGGGGCTGCTGGTGATGGTGACAAGGCGCAACGCCGTCAGCCAGGTCGTCGGCTTCATGTCGCTGGAGAACGGCCTGGTGCTGGCCGCCACCGGCGCCAAGGGCATGCCGCTGGTGGTCGAGATCAGCGTCGCCTTCTCGATCCTGATCGCCTTCATCGTCATCGGCGTCTTCCTGTTCCGCATCCGCGAACGGTTCGATTCGGTCGATGTCGGCGCGCTCGACGACTACCGGGGAGAACGCCGGTGAGCGGGTTCTCCTTCGACGCCGTGGCCGCGATCCTTTTCATTCCGGCCGCCGCCGCGGCCATTCTGGCGGCATTGCCGAACTACCGCATGACGGCGATCGTGAACGTGATAGCGAGCCTGCTCACCTTGCTCGCGGCGCTGTCGCTGTTCGTCACCGAGCGGCCGGCACCGGGGCAATATCTCATCGTCGACGATCTCAACATCGTCTTCATCGTGCTCAACACATTCGTCGGCTTCACCACCAGCGTGTTCAGCGCGTCCTATATCGCGCATGAGCTGGAGACCGGACGGCTGACCGCGCCGAACCTCAGATTCTACCACGCGATGTACCAGATCATGATGTTCGGCATGAACCTGGCCTTCGTGTCGAACAATATCGGCCTGATGTGGGTCGCGGTGGAGCTCGCCACGCTGACCACCGTGCTGATGGTCGGCATCTACCGCACGCATGAGGCGCTGGAGGCGGCCTGGAAATACTTCATCCTCGGCAGCGTCGGCATCGCGCTGGCGCTGTTCGGCACCATCCTCGTCTATATGGCCGCGCAGCCGGTCGTCGGCGAAGGCACCAACGCCATGGTCTGGTCGGTGCTGATCGAGAAGGCGGCGCATTTCGACCCCGCTCTGCTCAGCGTCGCCTTCATCTTCCTGCTGCTCGGCTACGGCACCAAGGTCGGCCTAGCGCCACTGCATGCCTGGCTGCCCGACGCGCATGCCGAGGGCCCGACGCCGATCTCGGCGGTGCTGTCGGGCCTGCTGCTCAACGTCGCGCTCTACGCCGTGCTGCGCTTCAAGCTTTTGCTCGCGGCAAGCCCGCAGGCGATCGGCCCCGGGCCGCTGATGGTCACGATGGGGCTGACCTCGCTGATCTTCGCGGCCTTCATGCTCTACCGCCGCCGCGACATCAAACGCCTGTTCGCCTATTCCTCGATCGAGCACATGGGCATCATCGTCTTCGCCTTCGGCATGGGCGGCCCGCTCGCCAACTTCGCCGGCCTGCTGCACATGGTCATCCACAGCCTGACCAAATCGGCGATCTTCTTCGCCGTCGGCCATATCGCGCAGGTCAAGGGGACGCAGAAGATCTCCGAGATCAGGGGCCTGACCGAAAGCCATCCCGGCCTCGGCTGGGCGCTCGTCATCGGCGTCGTTGCGATCGCCGGCCTGCCGCCGTTCGGCATCTTCATGAGCGAGTTCCTGGTCGTCAGCTCGACTTTCGCTAGGCATCCGTGGCTGACGATCCCGCTGGCATTCGGACTGCTGATCGCCTTCGGCGCGCTGCTGTTGCGGCTGACGGGGCTTGCCTTCGGCGAGCCGCGCGGCGGCGTGGCGCCGGTCGAGGCGTCCTACGTGCCGATGTACTCGCACCTCGCCTTGGTGTTTGCCGCCGGCATCTATCTGCCGGCGCCGCTGGTGGCGTGGTTCCAGCACGTCGCCGGGATTCTGGGGTGATGCGCATGGTGAGGAAAAACACGCCCGTGCTCGCCGATGTCATCGAAGCCGGTCGTCGTCGGATCGAGCATCACGTTCCCTGGCCGCGCGCCGTGGTGACCGCGAAGGTCTGGAACCTCGCGGTCGAGCAACTCGCCAATGGTCGCTGGAGCCTGCTCGGCCTGTGGGGGGAGCCGGACAAGGTGCATATGGCGCTTCTCGACGAAGCGCAGAGCATCGGCGTCATCAGCCTGGATTGCCGCGGCGGCCGCTACCCGTCGATCGGCCAGCACCACGCGCCCGCCTTGCGGCTGGAACGCGCCGCCGCGGACCTGTTCGGGCTGGCGCCGCAGGGCCTGGCCGACACCCGCCGCTGGCTCGACCATGGCCAATGGGACGTCTCGCATCCGCTGGCCGTGCGGCCCGGCGGACCGGCGACCGCCGCCTCCTACCGGTTCCTCGCGGCCGAGGGTGAAAGCCTCCACCAAATCGCGGTCGGGCCGGTGCATGCCGGCATCATCGAGCCGGGGCATTTCCGCTTCACGGCCGGCGGCGAAACGGTAGTGCGGCTGGAAGAGCGGCTGGGCTATGTGCACAAGGGCATCGAAGGCCTGATGGCAGGCGCGCCGATCGACCGGGCCGCAAAACTCGCGGGCAGGACGTCGGGCGACAGCACGGTCGCTTATTCGCTGGCCTTTGCCCGCGCTGTCGAAGCCGCGCTCGGGCTCGAGGTTCCCGCGCGTGCAATCTGGCTGCGGGCGCTGATGGCCGAACTGGAGCGCCTTGCCAATCATCTCGGCGACATCGGCGCCATCTGCAACGACGCCGCCTTCGCGATCATGCACGCGCATTGCGGCGTGCTGCGCGAGCGCGTGCTGCGCGCCGCCGACGCCGCCTTCGGCCATCGCCTGATGCGCGACTGTATCGTGCCCGGCGGCACGGCGAGCGATCTGGACGAGGCGGGGACGAGCGCCATCCGGTCGCTGGTCGCGGAGATCAGGAAGCACTTCCCGCATCTGGTCGAACTTTACGACAACACGGCATCGCTGCAGGACCGCACGGTGGCGACCGGCCGGCTCACGGTCGAGCTTGCCCGGCAATATGCCGCCGGCGGCTATGTCGGGCGGGCCTCGGGCCGCGATTTCGACGCGCGCCGCGCCCCGGGTTACGCGCCCTATGACGAACTCGCCTTCGATGTGCCGGTGCTGCGGGAGGGCGACGTCAACGCGCGCGTCTGGATCCGCGTGCGCGAGGTCGAGCAGAGCCTGTCGCTGGTCGAACAGATCCTCGGGCGGCTGCCCGCCGGCCCGATCCGCGCCGATATCGCCGCAGCGGGCGATATTGCGGATGGACCGCGTGAGGGCATGGCGCTGGTCGAGGGTTTCCGCGGCGACATACTGGCCTGGCTGCGCATCGGCGAGAACGGCACGATCGAGCGCTGCCACCTGCGCGACCCTTCATGGTTCCAATGGCCGCTGCTGGAAGCGGCGATCGAAGACAACATCGTCGCCGACTTCCCGCTCTGCAACAAATCGTTCAACTGCTCCTATTCCGGCCACGACCTCTAAGCAGGGCCAAGGCACACCGCCATGCGAAAACTGCTCTTCGAAAGCCTGATCCGCCCGCCCTTAACCGAGCGCCCGCCGCAAGCGAGCGACACGGCCGTCGACGAGCTGGCGCGCGCCCTCGACGGCACAGCCCGCAAGCGGCTCGGCCGGAGCCTGTCGATCCGCGCCGTGGACGCCGGCTCCTGCAATGGCTGCGAGCTCGAAATGCACGCGCTCAACAACGCTTTCTACGACATCGAGCGCTTCGGCTTCCGCTTCGTCGCCTCGCCGCGCCACGCCGACGTGCTTCTGGTCACCGGGCCCGTCACGAAAAACATGCGCGAGGCGCTGAAGCGGACTTTTGACGCGACCCCCAATCCGAAATGGGTGGTCGCGCTCGGCGACTGCGCCAGGGACGGCGGCTGCTTCGCCGGCAGCTACGCGGTCGTCGGAGGCGTGTCGGACGTGGTGCCGGTCGACCTGCACATTCCAGGCTGCCCGCCGGCGCCGATCGAGATCCTCAAGGGATTGATCGCGCTGCTCGACGGCGCGAACGGCAAGGCGGGCGCCCGCAGCTGACGGAGACGACGAGCCCGGCAATCGCATTTTCAGTGCAAGCCGAGCCGTGCTAGGATTTCGAAGAGAGGTCCGGGCCGCAAAATTCGAGAAGCTCGATTGGGCAGGCAGCAGGCCGGCCGTAGCGGCCGCCCGCAGATTTGGTGGGGCAAAAGATGGGAGGGGGCAGTTCGGCCGTATGGCCAAGGTTGGCGTTGGCCTGCACGCAGTGCCGGAGCGCCGGGCGGCGCAGGCCGGGCGAAAGCAGGTCTTTTTGCACGAGCCAACCGATGCGCCGGCAGGCATGCCCTCCGCACCGGACCTGATCGTCATGCGTGGCCGCTGGACGATCCTTGCAGTCCTCTTTGCCGCTCGCGCCGCAATGGCGGTGCAATTCCAGAGCATCGCGGCCATCGCGCCGGAGCTGGGGAAGACACTGAACGCCAATCTCGCCGATATAGGCGTGCTCATAGGCCTCTATTTCGCGCCGGGCATCGCGCTGGCGCTGCCGGGCGGTGCGATCGGACGTCGCTTTGGCGACAAGGCGACCGTGCTTGCCGGATTGGTCATGATGCTGGCGGGCGAGGCGCTGCTTTGCATCTCGACTTCATGGAGCGTGCAAATCGCCGGCCGGCTGATCGCGGGCATAGGCGGCGTGCTGTTGAACGTGCTCATGACCAAGATGATGGTCGACTGGTTCGCGGGCCGGCAGATCGCCACGGCGATGGCGATCTTCATCAACTCATGGCCGCTGGGCATTGCCCTCACGCTCGTCGCGCTGCCGCTGATCCAGGCTGAATTCGGAATTACGGGCGCGCAGATCGCGGTCATGGCGCTTATCGGCGCAACCCTGGCGCTGGTGGGGCTTTTCTACCGGCCGCCAAGCCAGTCCGCCGCTCCGGTTTCAGCGCAAGACGCGCGACTTGGGCTGCCGGCCGTCTGGGCCGTGCTGCTGGCAGGCTTGATATGGGCCTTCTACAATGTCGGCTTCGCCATGATCTTCAGTTTCGCGCCGTCGATGCTGGTCGAGCGCGGCTGGTCGACGGCCGCCGCCGGCTCGGCCGTCAGCATCGTGCTGTGGCTCGCGGCCCTATCCGTTCCCCTTGGAGGCTACCTCGCGGACCGCGCGGGAAGCCGCAATACGCTGCTTGCCGCAAGCTGCCTGGCTTTCGCTGCGCTGATTGTGCTGTTGTGGCGGGGCTCGCCGGTGCCGCCCACATTGGTTGCGCTCGGCCTCGTCTGCGGGCTCCCAGCCGGATCAATCATGAGCCTGCCGGCGCGGGTGCTGGCGCCGGCGACGCGAGCGCTGGGAATGGGACTCTTCTACACGGTCTACTACGCCACGATGCTGATCGCGCCCTGGCTCGGCGGCAGGCTGGCGCTTTGGACTGGCCACGCAGGCGCAGCCCTCGGCCTCGGCTCGGCGGCACTTATGGCCTGTCCGATGCTTTTGTGGGGGTTTGAACGCTGGCTGCTCGTGCAGGCCCGAACGGCGCCGCGCGCGAGCTGAGACCTTACGAATTTTCGACAGGCGGTGGCGCGCCGGACGTCGCGAGATCAGGCCGGAGCGTAGGTCAACCTGATCACATCTTCGCCGATCCGATCATGCGCCATCAGGCGGAGCGGTGGTCGGGGTCCGGCGAAATAGGGCTTGCCGTGACCAAGCACGACCGGGTGCAGGTAGATCCGATATTCGTCGATCAAGCCCAGTTCGGCGAGGCTTCGCGCCAAGTCCGGGCCGGCGACTTCGATCTCGCCGTCGCGCTCGGCCTTCAGCTTCCGCATTGCGCCCTCAAGATCATCTTCGACGAGCGTGGCGTTGGGACCTACAGACTGCAATGAGCGCGAGACGACCCATTTCGGCTGGCGCCGCCACGCCGCCGCGTAGGCAAGCCGCTCGGCGTCCCACTCGGGATGCTCGTCGTCCCAATAGCGCATGATCTCGTACATGCGGCGACCGTAGACGCTGCCCGACTGCCGCTCGGCCTCCGCGATGAAGTGGCGGAAGAGCGTGGGGCTTGGCCCGAACGCCGTATGATCGACATAGCCGTCCAGCGACTGGTTCATTCCGAACACGAGCTTGGCCATTGCCTGCTCCTCACATGGATTCGCGCGATCTGATTGCGTTGTGCAATCGGTCTAGGTTAGGTCGACTGATTTTATTTTGCAATTGGTTTTTGGCGCGCATGAACGCCAATTTGAAACCGGTGCCGGGCAGGCTGAACTCAAGCCACCACTGCCAAGCCCGGCGAGGCGCGCAAGCGGGCTATGTCGCGCGCCGGCGGTTCTCCAAAGTGGCGGCGATATTCGCGACTGAACTGCGACGCGCTTTCGTAACCTACGCGGAAGGCGGCAGTCGTGGCGTCGATGTCCTGGACCAGCATCAGGCTGCGCGCGTCCTGCAGCCTGAGCTGCTTCTGGAATTGCAGCGGCGTCATCGCCGTCACGGCGCGAAAATGCTCGTGCAGGCTCGACGGACTCATGCCTACTTCCGCGGCAAGCCGCTCGATGCTGAACCGTTCCCGGAAGTTCTTCCCGATCCAGGCGATGGCGCGGCCGACCTGGGCCACCCGACCTTGGCCGGAGGTGATGTGCCGCATCCTGGCGCCGTCCGGGCCGGCGAGCAGGCGATAGAGAATTTCCTGCTCGGCAAGCGGCCCGAGCACGGGCAGCGCTGCCGGATCGTCGAGCAGGCGCAGCAGGCGCAGCGCCGCGTCGAGCAGACCGGCGCCGGCGTCGGACACCGTCTTGCCTATGGGCGGGGATGGCGCTCCCGGCGGCAGTGGCACGCGCAACGCCAAGTCCCCCAGCATGACCGGATCGAAATCGAGATACAGGCAAAGATAGGGCTTGTCGGGCGTCGCCTCGACCACACGGCCTATGGCTGGCAGGTCGTAGGTCACGACTCCATAGCGCCCCGGTGCGTATCTGAACACGCGGTCGCCCAGGGTGACCTCCTTGTGCCCCTGCGCGACGAGGCACAGTTGCGGCCGGTAAACATTCGGCATCGGCATCGTCACCGTGGAGGATCGAACAAGCGTCACACGTTCGACGGGGGTGGCGTGGAAGCCATCCTTCGCGACGTGCCGGGCAATCACGGCCGCGATTTCGGTCAGCGTTTCCATGAATCGGACCATCGCACGCGCGCGGAAGGGCGGCAATGCGAACCCGCAGCTTCTGGAGGATTGGGCAGCAATCCCGGCGCATCAGGCTAACGGTTCGACGTCGCCCCGCATCACAGTGTCAGCGGCGCCTGGTTCACAGCAAACCTGGCTGCGGGACAAGTATGGAGCAAACATGAGAACCGATGATCTGAAGACCCCCACGGTCGCACTGGGCACGTGGGCCTGGGGCGACAGCGGCGAGACTGGCAACGGCTACTTCGGCAGCCACCTGACTCAAGCTGGCCTGGAAGAGGCCGCCGACAAGGCGCACGCGGCCGGGTTCACCCTGTGGGACACCGCCCTGGTGTACGGCATGGGCCGTTCCGAAACCGTACTCGGGGAGGTCCTGAAGCGCTACGCCCGCAGCGGCTACCAGCTCTCCACGAAGTTCAACCCGCGGATCGCGGGAACCAGCGACGATCCGGTGGCGGACATGCTGGAGCAGAGTCTGGCCAACCTCGGCACCGACTACATAGACCTCTACTGGATTCACAATCCAGCCGATGTGCCGCGGTGGACTCCGCACCTCATTCCGTTGCTGAAGAGCGGGAAGGTCAAACATGTCGGCGTCTCGAATCACAACCTGAGCGAGATCAAGCTCGCCGACCAGATCCTGCGCGAAGCCGGGTTCCGGGTCGAAGCCGTCCAGAACCACTATAGCCTCCTCTACCGCAGCTCTGAGCAAGCTGGCATCTTGGACTACTGCCGCAACCAAGGCATCCCGTTCTTCGCCTATATGGTGCTCGAACAGGGCGCCTTGACCGGCCGGTACAGCCCGGAGAATCCGCTGCCGGAAGGCAGCAGCCGAGCAGCGATTTACAACGGCATGCTGGCTCAGCTGAAGGCTCTGACGGACAAGCTCGCCTCGATCGGCCTGAGCCAGGGTGCAGCAGCGCCCGATGTCGCGACAGCGTGGGCGATAGCCAAGGGCACGACGCCGATCGTCGGCGTCACCAAGCCCCATCATGTCGACGGTCTGGCCCGAGCCAGCAGCATCACGCTCACCAGCGACGACATCGCGGAGTTGGAAGCTCTTGCCGACGCCGCTAACGTGAACACCCGCGGCTTCTGGGAACAAGAGATGTAAGTCTAGGCCGTCGGACCGCCGCTCCGAGCGACACGGCAGGCGATCATTTACCTCCGCGTGATGATCGCCTGTGACCGAGCAGGTTGCCGGTTGCCTCCACCTGATTGTGCAAGTGCTCCAGAACGCGTTGCGCCATTCCGCAAAGTTCCGGATCACCTGCGCTGCGATGGTTGCCTTGTCTTGCGGTAGGAACCGCTCTTAGCGTTGCTGCACCATGTCGGGCGTGTCCTGGATCGCGTAGCTCACCGCACACCGAACCTTTCCAGCCTCTGCCTTTGGCGCCATGGGCGGCCGCGCCTAGTCGCGCCAGATGACGCTTTCGGGATCGGCGAAAGGCTTCACCGCTGCCGGGTCAGACGGGGCCAGCATCCGCGCACATGGATTTATCGCTGACATCAAAAGGCTTTCCCGTGAGGTGAGAATGGCGAGGGCCGGCAAACGGATCGATTCCGACCCTCACCGAAATGCTCGCCATCCCGGCCGGGATCAGCCAGCTACTGGCGTGTTGAGAAGCTGCTGCTCCCAAAGATACGCGATGCCGCTGCCGCCGAAGTGCTGGATGAGAATCTCGGTCAGCTCCTCGACATGCTCGGTCCGCGCCCAATCGCGTTGCCATTCGCCAGCGAGCGCCATCACGGTCATCACGTTCGCGCCGGCCGCGATCATTCGCTGGACGGCAACTTCGTGAGACTCCTTCGAAATCCCGCCCGACGCGTCGGTGATCACGGTCACGTCCCAGCCTTCGCCGGCGGCTTGGATCACAGGCATTGCGACGCAGACCTCGGTCCACAGACCGGCGATGATCAGCTGCTTGCGGCCGGTCGCCTTGACGACGTTCACCACATTCTCGTCCTGCCAAGTGTTCACCCAGGTGCGATCGATGACTTCCTGGCCCGGAAATACGTCGGTGATCTGCTTGAAGAGACGTCCGCCGCGCGCCGCGATCACGCTGGTGAGAATGGTCGGAACATTGAAGGCTTTTGCCAGCTTCGCCAGCGCGGTCGTGTTGTTGACCACCATGTGCGGATCGTGGCTGTTCAGGTTTGCGAGTTGATAAGGCTGGTGGTCGATCAGAACGAGGACCGAATCTTCGGGACGAAGAAGCGAATCGAGGCCGTTACGAGGGGTCATCAAGACATCCTTTCTCTGCCGCTATGGACGGCGATGGGGTTCACGGGCGACATGCGCCAGCCGGCGACGTTGCCGGGACGCAATTTGCTGTTCCTTTGGGTGATGAGGTAGTGCCGTACTCAGGTAAGCTGTGTCGCGAAATAAGGAACGACGAATGAACATCGAAGATCTCCAGACATTCGTCGCCGTGGCCGATGCAGGGGGCGTATCGGCCGCCGCACGCCGGCTCGGCGTCTCCAAGTCAATCGTGAGCCGGCGGCTTTTCCGGATCGAGGCAGAACTCGGCGTCCAGCTTCTTGCACGAACGACCCGCGGGGCCGCGCTTACGGAAGCGGGGATCACGTTCAGAGACCACGCGGCCAGAGCCAGCGCCGAGATCGATACCGCAAGGGAAACCATCCTGCCATCCGGCGACCTTCGCGGCCGCCTGAGGGTTGCCATGCCGCTTACTTTCGGCCCGACGCACTTCGCTCCCGTGCTTGCGGAAATGGCGCGCCAGCATCCGCGGCTTCACATCCAGACCTCCTACAGCGATCGCTTCGTCGATCTCATCGCAGAGGGTTTCGATTGCGCGATCCGGGGCGCCTACCTTCAGGACTCCAACCTGATCGCGCAGCGCGTCGGGCCGATCCATGGAAAACTTGTCGCAAGCCCGGATTACATCAAAGCGCATGGGTCACCGGAGACTCTGGACGAACTCGTCACCCATCAGGCCCTCATGCAGGGAACGGAAGCCTGGCAGTTCATGGATGGCAGCAAGATTGTTACGGTCCAGCCGCAGGGCAAGTTCAAAGCCGACAGCGCCACGGCACTTGCCGCTGCTGCGGCGGCAGGCCTCGGCATCGCCTGGCTCCCCGATTGCATCACATATGAATATGTGGTCTCCGGTGCATTGGTTCCGATCATGACACGCTATCCGGTACCTCCGGGGGCCGCGTATGTCGTACGCCCGCCGGGTCAGCATCCCGCGCGGAAAGTGCGGGTGCTCACCGAAATGCTGACTGAGTATTTCAAACGGAACCCGAGGCTTTGGGGCCTCGACGGCTAAGAAGCTTATTCAAGGATCTGCATTCGACGTCGGCATTCCTTCGGCGATATAGGCCCGAATGTTCCACCTGCTGCGACACAGCTTGACTTATCTAGGTGTTTGCTAGTCTGGCAGCCGGTCGCGCGCCAGTTTAGACATTCTGGCAGCGCAGGAGGATGACGCACATGAGTTGGAACCCAGCCATCGAGCCCGGCTGCCCCGATGAGGTGGGCATCGACGCCATCGAGACCCTCATCGTCGCGCCCTGCCAGCGCCGAAGCGGCAAGCCGGTTGGCGCGCGCAGAATTGGGGCAAGGGGCGCTTCGATCTGCCGGTCGATGACCGGGATGAGCATATTCCTCTTCCGGACTGACCGGCGCTGATAAGGTGATCGCCGGACACGGCTCGGGCGGTCGAAGACGACCTGAAGACGTCCGTCTTGCGGCGCATAGCGATCATCCAACGCCGAATGCGTGAGCTCCGCCTTTGGCCAAATTGCTCATCCGAGCGTAAGCGATTCGAACTTCTTCACCGCCTAACGTCGCCATTTCTACTCATATTTGTACTTGGGCTGTCTGCCGCTCTTCGCGCCGGCGTAGTTCGGCGGCATGGAGGGCAGTTGGCGGTATTTGGCGCGCCCGAAGAGATTCGAACTCCTGACCCCCAGATTCGTAGTCTGGTGCTCTATCCAGCTGAGCTACGGGCGCGCAACAGGCCGTGCATGACACAGGCCCCGCGTTCCGGTCGAGACGGCCGGCCGCGATGTGGAGTGTTCCCTAACGACTGAATTCGCGAAAAGCAAGCCGATCCGGCAAAAGTTTTGTCGCAGGCGGTTTTGCCGGCTTTGATCGAGGCGCGCCGCTGCCGACAGGCGGCTCAGCCGGAGGCGGCAACCTCAAGCCGGGCGGCGCAGGCCGTTGCGCGCCTGGTCGAGCCGGACAGGCTGGTCGGGGATGGTGACGGCGAAGACGGTGCGGCCGCCGATCGATTCGACGAGCTCGACGGTGCCGCCATGGGCGCGGGTCAGCTCGTGCGCGATCGCCAGGCCGAGGCCGGTACCGCCGCTGCGGGCCGAGCCGCGGAAGGCGGCGAACAGGTTCTCGCGCGCCTTGGGCGGCAGGCCGGGGCCGGTGTCGGTGACGGTGATGCGGCTGACGCTGCCGTGGCGCTCGGCGGCGACCGCCAGCCGGCGCACCACCGCGCTTTCGGTGTCGGCGGCCATCGCCTGAATGGAGTTGCGGCAGAGATTGGTGAGCACGCGGAAGAGATGGTCGGAATCGGCGTCGACCTCGAAGGCGAGCTCGACGCCGTTGATGAACTCGATGCCCTCCTCGATGTCGAGCAGGCCGTGCACGTCGTCGACCAGCTGGCGCAGCCTGAGCCGCCGGCGCGACGGCGCCGGCTCCTGGGTGCGGCCGTAGTGAAGCACGCCTTCGGAATAGGAGACGGCGCGGTCGAGGGCGCGCAGAAGCTTCGGCGCGAAGGCCTGCACGGTCGGGTCCTTCACCTGGCGCAGCCGGTCCGACATCAGCTGCGCGGACGCCAGGATGTTGCGCATGTCGTGGTTGATCTTGGAGACGGCCAGGCCGAGGTCGGCGAGATGCTTCTGCTCCGACAGCATCTTCTGCAGCCGGTCCTGCATCTGCGACAGCTCGCGCTCGGCCACGCCGATCTCGTCGGCGCGGTCGGCGGGGCGGATGACGCGGCCGGGATCGTCGGGCGCCTCGGAGAAGGCCAGGATCGAGCGCGTCATGGTGCGGATCGGCCCGATCATGATCAGGTCGATCGCCGCATAGACCAGCATGGCGGTGAACAGCGAAATCAGCAGCGAGACGACGGCGACGTTGCGCGAATATCGAAGCATGGCGTCGCGCAGCCTGTAATCCGGCATGATCAGCTCGAATTCCTTGTCGCTGTCGCCGACCGGGCCGAAGACCCGCAGCATGCGCTTGCCGCCGAAGAACAGCGTGTCGAGCGCGCCGGTCATGCCGTTGACCAGGCCGACATCGGCGATGTCGATATGCTCGTCGACCTGGGGCGGCATGTCGGAAACGACGAGCAGCCGCGAGACGCCGCCGTCGCGCACGGCGATTGCCTTGGCGCCAATCGCCATCAGCACGTCGTTCTGGGCGTTATGCGACAGCGCGTTGGGCTCGCCCTGCAAGAGCACGATCGACACGGCGGCGGCGGTGCTCAACCGCTCCTTCAGCCAATTGACCCGGTAGCTGGCGATCCAGGGCAGGAAGATCAGGATTTCAGCCAAAAGCACGAAGGCGATGGTGAGGAAGAGGAGCTTGGTCGACAGGCCGCGCGACAGCGGCACCCGGCGCGTCGAATTCGCCGCCGGCCTTGCCTTCTCGTTCGTGGGCAGAGTTTCACTCGTCATTGACGCGCATTCACAAAGGCTTGATCGGCCAAGATTATGCGATTTGCGGCTTTTTTGCCAATTTCAACCTTGGTCCAGCAAAAAAGCCTCGGAGGCACCCCGGATTGACTTCCCAAAACCTTCTTCCTATAAGCCCGCTCACGCTCGGGCCATTCGTCCCGGCGCGGTTTCGATCGCGCCTAAGCCGGCCCGGCAAAGCTCCTGTTACAGAGTGACAGAATCAAGAAGGGCCGCACCCCGCGGTATTAAAACAAATGAAGCGTACCTACCAACCGTCCAAGCTCGTCCGTAAGCGCCGGCATGGTTTCCGTGCCCGCATGGCCACCAAGGGTGGCCGTGGCGTCGTTGCCGCCCGCCGCAATCGCGGCCGCAAGCGGCTCAGCGCCTGAACGAAAGACGAGATCGTTGCCCGCAACCGGCAAGCCAAAGGGGAAAACCCCCGGGCGGCTTCTGAAACGCGCGGAATTCCTGGCTGTGCGCGGCGGCGAGAAACGCCGCGGGCGGCTTTTTCTCGTTGAAGTTCTCGACCGCGGCGATGACCTTGCGCCGCGCGTCGGCTACACCGTCACCAAGAAGGTCGGCAACGCCGTGGTGCGCAATCGCGTCCGGCGGCGACTGAGGGAAGCCGTGCGCGTCCATGCCGCCGATGACATGGCGCCCGGCAGTGATTATGTCATCGTCGGGCGTGAAGACGTGCTTGCCATCCCGTTCGGCCAGTTGAAGGCCGAGCTTTCCCGCCGGCTGCGCGGAACACGATAGGCCAAAGGCTTTCGATGGAAAACAACCGCAATTTCTTCATCACCATCGCGCTGTCGGTGCTGATCCTGACCCTCTGGCAGGTGTTCTACATGAACCCGCGCATGGAGCAGCAGCGCGAGCAGACCCGCGTCGAGCAACAGCGCGTCGAGGCGCAGAAGAAGGAAGCGGGCGGCGGCGCCAACTCCGGCGCGGCCGGAACGCCGGCTCCCACCGCTGGCGCGATCCCCAACGCGCCCGGCGGCGATACGGTGACGGCGGCCAGCCGCGACCAGGCTGTTGCCGCGACCAAGCGCGTCAAGATCGACACGCCCAGCCTCGAGGGTTCGATCAACCTGACAGGCGCGCGCCTCGACGACCTGAAGCTCAAGCACTACACCGAGACGGTCGACAAGAACTCGCCCGAGATCCAGCTTCTCAACCCGCAGGCGCTGCCCACCGGTTATTTCGCCGAGATCGGTTTCGTCGGCACCGACAAGACAGGCGCGGTGCCTAGCTCGGACACGGTGTGGAGCGTCGAAGGCAATCCGACGCTGACCCCGTCGACGCCGGTGACGCTCACCTACACCAACGACAAGGGCCTGACCTTCAAGCGCACCATCTCGGTCGACGACAACTACATGTTCACCGTTTCCGACACGGTGCAGAATTCGGGAAGCGCAGCCGTCAGCCTGTTCAACTACGGCCGCGTCACGCGCTACGACAAGCCGGCCGTCGCCAGCACCTATGTGCTGCATGAAGGCCTGATCGGCGTCACCGGCACCGAAGGGCTGACGGAATACAAATACGCGGCCATCGAAAAGGACAAGGAAGTCAAGCCGGGCAAGTCGACAGACGGCTGGCTCGGCATCACCGACAAATACTGGGCCGTCACCCTGGTGCCCACCGAAAAGCAGCCCTTCCAGCCGCGCTATGGCTACTTCGAGGACGGGCGCCACCGCTATCAATCCGACTTCCTCACCGATGCGATCAATGTCGGTGCCGGCCAGTCCGCAACTGTCGAGACGGAGATTTTCGCCGGCGCCAAGGAAGTCGCCAAGATCAATGCTTATGAGGCTGACCGTCATATTCGCCAGTTCAACTTGTTGATCGACTGGGGCTGGTTCTACTTCATCACCAAGCCGATGTTCTGGCTGATCGACACGCTCTACAAATTCTTCGGCAATTTCGGGCTGGCGATCCTCGCCACCACTGTCGTCGTCAAGGCCATCTTCTTCCCGCTGGCGAACAAATCCTACGCCTCGATGGCCAACATGAAGAAGGTGCAGCCGAAGATGGTCGAAATCCGCGAGAAATACGCGGACGACAAGATGAAGCAGCAGCAGGCGATGATGGAGCTCTACAAGACCGAGAAGATCAATCCGCTCGCCGGCTGCTGGCCGGTGGCGCTGCAGATCCCGGTCTTCTTCTCGCTCTACAAGGTGCTCTACATCACCATCGAGATGCGGCACGCGCCATTCTTCGGCTGGATCCACGACCTTGCGGCGCCCGATCCGACGTCGATCTTCAACCTGTTCGGCCTGCTGCCCTTCGCGGCGCCCGCCTTCCTGCCGCATATGGGCGCCTGGGCGGTGGTCATGGGCATCACCATGTTCCTGCAGATGCGCATGAACCCGGCGCCGCCGGATCCGACGCAGGCGGCGATCTTCACCTGGATGCCGGTGATCTTCACCTTCATGATGGGCTCGTTCCCGGCCGGCCTCGTCATCTACTGGGCCTGGAACAACACGCTGTCGATTCTGCAGCAGGGCGTGATCATGAAGCGCCAGGGCGCCAAGATCGAATTGTGGGACAATCTGGCGGCGCTGTTCCGCAAGAAACCATCGCCAGCGGAATAGAAGGCGCCACGGGTTACAGATCAAAACCCCGGCCTTGGCCGGGGTTTTGTTGGAGATGCCGACGGGACAGCTCCAACCTTCACGATTGGCCGTGTCCCTCTTCTCCGTCGTCATGTATGGGGCGGAGCAAGGAGCGAAGCGACGCGCGCAGACCCTGGAATCCATGCCGTTACGCTAAGGCATTGCAACGGTTACAGAATTCTGCACCGTCACACTCTGCGGCAAAGGTCACGGAAATGGATCCTCGGGTCAAGCCCGAGGATGACGACGTCACGGGGTTTCGGCCAATCTCCAACGTCGGCATCAGTAGCGCCCGCGCCAACCTTCGCGATTGGCCGTGGCCCTCTTCCCGGTCGTCATTCCAGGGCGGAGCAAGGAGCGAAGCGACGCGCGCAGACCCTGGAATCCATGCCGTTACGCTAAGGCGTTGCAACGGTTACAGAATTCTGCACCGTCACACTCTGCGGCAAAGGTCACGGAATGGATCCTCGGGTCAAGCCCGAGTATGACGACGTCGCGGGGTCGGATGGCCGAGCTGGGCGGACGCCTCACTCCATGACCGCGCTGTGGTCGACCTTGGCCGGCGTGCCCGGCTTGCGCAGCAGAAGCACCAGCGGGATGGCGGCCAAAGACAGGATCATCATCAGCTTGAAGTCGTCGACATAGCTGATGATCGTCGCCTGCAGCGTCACCAGGCCGTCGAGCGCGGCGCGGCCGGCAGCGGTGTAGGGGCTCAGCGCTTGCGAGACCGCCGGATCGCTGAAGGCTGGGTTGTACGGCGTCACATAGGTGGCGATGTTGGCGTGGTTGATCTGCTGGTTCTGCGTCAACAGCGCCGTGACGACCGAGATACCGACGCTGGAGCCGATGTTGCGCGACAGATTGTAGAGGCCGGTGCCCTCAGAGCGCCGCTCCGGCGCCAGCGTGGCGAAGGTGATGGTGGTGAGCGGCACGAACAGGAAGCCCAAGCCGGCGCCCTGGATGAAGCCGGTGCTGATGATCGTCCATTGCGAGACGTCCGGCGTCCATCCGGTCATGTCGTACATCGCCCAGGCGGTGATGGCGAGGCCGATGAACAGCAGCCAGCGTGTGTCGACCTTGCCGACCAGCCTGCCGACGATGAACATGCAGGCCATGGTGCCGAGGCCGCGCGGCCCCATGACGATGCCGGCCGTCACCACCGGATAGCCCATCAGCGTCTGCAGGTAAGGCGTCATCAGCGCCAGCGAGGCGAGATAGGTGATGCCGATGATGAAGATGAACACCATGCCGACGGCGAAGTTGCGGTCGAGGAACAGCCGCGGGTTCACGAAGGTGTCGCGCGCGGTGAAAGTATGGACGATGAAGATGTAGAAGGCCGAGGCGCAGACCAGGGCTTCGACGATGATCTCGGCCGAGGAGAACCAGTTGAGCTGCTCGCCGCGGTCGAGGAACATCTGCAGCGAGGCGATGGCGATCGAGAGCATGCCGAAACCCAGCCAGTCGAGCCTGGCCTTCAAGTCGAGCTTGGTTTCCTGGACGAACATCGAGACGCCGATAAAAGCCAGTGCGCCGATCGGCACGTTGATGTAGAAGACCCAGCGCCAGGAGACGTTCTCGGTCAGCCAGCCGCCGATGACCGGGCCAAGCACCGGGCCGACCATGACCGAGACGCCGAACAGCGCCATGGCCGAGCCGCGCTCCTCGACGCTGTAGATGTCGAGCAGGATCGACTGCGACAGCGGCACGAGCGCCGCGCCGAACAGGCCCTGCAGCAGGCGGAAGCCGACGATCTGCGGCAGCGACTGGGCAAAACCGCACAGCACTGAGGCCACCACGAAGCCGGTGATCGCCACCAAAAGGATGCGCTTGCGGCCGAAGCGGTTGGCGAGATAGCCGGACGGCGGCGTCATCACGGCGGCGGCGACGATATAGGAGGTGAGCACCCAGTTGATCTGGTCGGCGCTCGCCGAGACGCTGCCCTGGATATAGGGCAGCGCCACGTTGGCGATGGTGGTGTCCAGCGCCTGCATGATGACCGCAAGGATCACACAAGCGGTGATCGCGCCGCGATTGGCGACCACGGGCGCGCCTGTCGCGGAAGCCGTCGTCATGACTTTGGTCCGGATTGCTTGAAGAGGTTGGTGATGAAGTCAGGCAGGCCGCGGGCGTGGCCGGTGTCGATGCTGACGACGGCGCTCATGCCGCCGCGCAGCGGCGGCTTGCCGTCCGGATCGGCGATCGTCACCCGCATCGGGATGCGCTGCACGACCTTGACCCAGTTGCCGCTGGTGTTCTGCGCCGGCAGCAGCGAGAAGCTGGACGAGGAAGCAGGGCTGATCGAGCCGACGGTGCCGTGCCAGACCTCGCCCGGATAGCCGTCGATGCTGATCGTCGCCGTCTGGCCGGGACGCACATAGGTGAGCTCGGTTTCCTTGGGCTCGGCCGCGATCCAGATATCGGTCGACGACACCAGGCTGAAGGCCGGCTGCGAGGCCGGCAGGTACTTGCCGACCTGCAGCGCGTCGACATTGGTGACTATGCCATCGAACGGCGCCTTGACGACGGAATCGTTCAGGTTGCGCTGCGCGTCGTCCACGGCCGACTGGGCCTGCAGGTAGAACGGGTTCTGCTCGACCGGCTGGCCGGCATCGCCGCCGAGCTGGGCAAGCATCGCCTGCGCCTGCGCCTTGGCGACAGTCACCTTCTGGCGGGCCGCAACGAGGTCGTGCTGGGCGCTGTCGAAGGTCGCCTTGGAGGCGGTCGAGGTCTTGAGCAGGTCCTGCTGACGCTGGAAGGCGGACTCGTAATAGGGAATGTCCGCTTGCGCCTGGTCGATCGAAGCGAGCGACTGCTGGTAGCTCGCCTGCAACGTCAGCACCTGGTTGCGCACGGTGCCGAGCTGCGCCTTGGCGCCCGCCAGCGCGGTTTCGAAGGAAGCAGGCCGCAGCCGGAACAGCACATCGCCCTTCTTCACCGCCTGGTTGTCGTGCACGTCGATCTCCTGCACGGTGCCGGAGACATCGGTCGAGACGCCGAGCGATTGCGCCTGGATATAGGCGTTGTCGGTGGTCATGATCTGGCCGCCGATGACGTAGTAGTAGCCGCCGGCCACCAGCGCGACGGGCAGCAGCGCAAACAGGATGGGCCGCGTCAGGCTGCGGCGCGGCTTTACGGGAGCGGGCGGAGCCACCGTGACGGCTGCCGGCTTCGGCTGTGCCGAGGGGGCCTCGGCTACCGGCTCCGGCGCCACGGGCGCTTCCAGCTCGTCGTCTTCGACGACAGGCGGGTTGGCGCGCCTCTGTTCGCGCTGGCTGTCCAGGCTGATGACCTGGTCGCTTACTCTTTCGCCGACATTTTCCTCGTCGGTAGGCTTTCTGGGTGAGGTTCCTTCAGACATGGACTTTCTCCCGGTCGAGGGCCGGCTGGGCGCAGGCCTCGAGCAGATTGGATTTGATCAGGCAAAGGGTTTGCAGCAGTTGCCGCTGCGCTTCCGCGGACAGGCCGGTGAAGGCCTCCTCGCGCGTCTTCTGGCCATTGCTGCGCATCACTTCGATGAGCGGATGGGCCTTCGGGGTCAGATAGAGAAGCCACGCCCGGCGGTCGGCCGGATTGGGCCGACGCTCGATGAAGCCGCGCGCCTGCATCTTGTCGAGCAGCCTTGCGAGCGTGATCGGCATGATCTCGATGAGGTCGGCCAGCTTGTTCTGGTGGATGCCCTCACGCAGCGAAAGATAAGCCAGCACCTGCCACTGCGCGCGGGTCAGGCCAAAGGCGCGCGACCGCTGCTCGAACCGCTTCCTGAGCAGGCGCGCGACATCGTGCAGCACAAAGCTGATATTTGGCGAGGTGGACATGGGAGGACTTCGGAGGCTGCGGACAAACTTTCGTGAGCATGCTTATTATCATCATGCACATAATCCTGCTGGACGCGGAGCGCAAGACCGACTAAGGCGCTTGGTAAAAATATCGCATAGGCCAAAACCCGGCCGGGCCGGCCTGGTTTGCGGCAAGGACAAGACGATGAACCGGCTCAAGATCATCATGCTGGCGCTGCTGGCGGGATATGCTTTTCCAGCCGCCGCGAAGGACGCGGTGAGCTGCGGCGGAGCGGCGATGCTGGGTGGCGCGCAGCTCAATTGCAGCCACGTGCAACCCAAGGCGCCGCCGCAATTCTGCACCTTCAGCTGGGCGCTGCACACGACGGCCGGCGAGCAGAAAATCGTCGAAGGCAGCTTCTCGCTGCCGCCCGGAGCCTCGAATGTCCAGGTCTATCAGGGCAGCGGTTTCGACAGCGCCCTTTCCAACCCGATCGTGATCTGCCGCGGCAACCATTGAACGGTTGGCGCTGTGGAACGGATCACGTTAGTTTGATCTCGCGCGAACCGCGCCGTGACATGCCTGCGACCATGGAGGGACCGCGATGACCGGACCCAACCCCAACATCAAGCATCCGATTGCGATGCATCCGCGCGTCGGCTTCCTGAAGGGGCTGGTGAGCGCGCCGAATATCGAGATCGGCGACTTCACCTATTACGACGACCCCGATGGTCCCGACAAATTCGCCGAGAAATGCGTGCTGCATCACTACGACTTCATCGGCGACCGGCTGGTGATCGGCAAGTTCTGCGCCATCGCCGAGGGCGCGCGCTTCATCATGAACGGAGCCAACCACGCCATGTCCGGCTTCTCGACCTATCCGTTTAACATCTTCGGCCATGGCTGGGAGGAGGGTTTCGACCCGCGGACATGGTCGAACGAGATCCGCGGCGACACCGTCATCGGCAATGACGTGTGGATCGGCATGGATGCGGTGGTCATGCCGGGCGTCAAGATCGGCCACGGCGCCATCGTTGCCGCGAAATCGGTTGTCACGCACGACGTGCCGCCTTATGCGATCGTCGCCGGCAATGCGGCCAAGGTGGTGAAGATGCGCTTCGATGAATTCACGGTGCGGCGGCTTTTAACGGCAGCATGGTGGGACTGGCCGGTCGACAAGATCAGCCGCAACCTCGATGCCATCCGCGGCGCCGATATTTCCAGGCTGGAGGCAGCGGTTTGAATGCGCCCGAGAAAATGACAAACGACAAGAGCACGAACGAAACGGCGATAAGCCCGGAGCTGTTCACCCGTGGTTGGATCTTCATCCGCGGCGTGCCGTCGATGAAATTCCTGCCGCCGGAAGGACCGCCGGAGATCGCTTTCGCCGGACGCTCCAATGTAGGCAAGTCGTCGCTGATCAACGCGCTGGTCGGGCACAAGGGCCTGGCGCGGACATCGAACACGCCGGGGCGCACGCAGGAGCTCAACTATTTCGTGCCCGACGGCTTTTCCGGCGAAGGCGCCGACCTGCCGCCGATGGCGCTGGTCGACATGCCGGGCTACGGCTACGCCAGCGCGCCGAAGGACAAGGTCGATGAGTGGACGAAACTCATCTACGAGTATCTGCAGGGCCGCGTGACGCTGAAGCGCGTCTATGTGCTGATCGACGCGCGCCACGGCATCAAGGCCAAGGACGAGGAAGTGCTGACCCTGCTCGACAAGGCGGCCGTGTCCTACCAGGTGGTGCTGACCAAGACCGACAAGATCAAGGCCGCCGGCGTGCCGAGGCTGATCGAGGAGACGCTGGCCAAGATCAAGAAGCGGCCGGCGGCGTTCCCGGTGGTGCTGGCCACCTCGTCGGAAAAAGCCGCCGGGCTGGACGAGCTGCGCACCGCCATCGCCCTGGTGGCGAACGGCGGCTGATTTCGTTGGACCTCAATCCATCTCGTCGCGTTCAGGCTCGCGGTCGCGCCGGCCGGTGAGGATTTCGCGCTTGCCGACATGGTTGGGGGCGCCGACCAGCCCTTCCTTCTCCATGCGTTCGACCAGCGAGGCGGCGCGGTTGTAGCCGACGCCGAGGCGGCGCTGGATGTAGGAGGTCGAGCATTTCTTGTCGCGCTTGACCACCTTGACCGCTTCCTCATAAAGCGCGTCGCCATCCTCCTCCGCGATCGCGCTTTTGTCGAAGACCAGGCCAGCGTCGGCGGCTTCCTCGGTTTCCTCCTCGTCGGCGGTGACGGTGTCGAGATATTCGGGACGTCCCTGCGCTTTCAGATGCGCCACGACCTGCTCGACCTCCAGGTCGGACACGAAGGGACCGTGCACGCGCGAAATGCGGCCGCCGCCGGCCATGTGCAGCATGTCGCCCTGGCCGAGCAGCTGCTCGGCGCCCTGCTCGCCGAGGATCGTGCGGCTGTCGATCTTCGACGTCACCTGGAAGGAGATGCGGGTCGGGAAATTGGCCTTGATCGTGCCGGTGATGACGTCGACGGACGGGCGCTGCGTGGCCATGATCAGATGGATGCCGGCGGCGCGCGCCATTTGCGCCAGCCGCTGGATGGCGCCTTCGATCTCCTTGCCGGCGACCATCATCAGGTCGGCCATCTCGTCGACGATGATGACGATGTAGGGCATGGGCGCGAGGTCGATCGCGCGCTCCTCGAACAGCGGCACGCCGGTGCCTTTCTCGAAGCCTGCCTGTACCTGCATGGTCACGACCTCGCCCTTGTCGCGGGCGCCTGCCGCGCGCTGGTTGTAGCCGTCGATGTTGCGCACGCCGAGGCGCGCCATCTTGCGGTAGCGGTCCTCCATCTCGCGCACCGCCCATTTGAGCGCTGTAACCGCCTTCTTGGGATCGGTGACGACCGGCGTCAGGAGATGCGGGATGCCGTCATAGACAGAGAGTTCCAGCATCTTGGGGTCGACCATGATGAGGCGGCATTCCTGCGGCGTCAGCCTGTAGAGCAGCGACAGGATCATGGTGTTGATGGCGACCGACTTGCCGGAGCCGGTGGTGCCGGCCACCAGCAGATGCGGCATCTTGGCGAGTTCGGCGATGACCGGTTCGCCGCCGATCGTCTTGCCGAGTCCGAGCGCCAGCTTGCAGGATGTGTTGCGGAAACCGGCCGATCCGACCAGCTCGCGGAAATAGACCGTCTCGCGCGTTTCGTTGGGCAGCTCGACGCCGATGACATTGCGGCCCGGCACCACGGCGACACGGGCCGAGATGGCCGACATGGAGCGGGCAATATCGTCGGCCAGCCCGATGACGCGGCTGGATTTCACGCCCGGCGCCGGCTCGAACTCGTAGAGCGTGACGACCGGGCCGGGGCGGACATGGATGATCTCGCCCTTGACGCCGAAATCCTCCAGCACGCTTTCGAGCAGGTCGGCGTTCTGCTCCATGCGCTCCTGCGACATGTAGAAGCCCTGGCCTTCCGGCGGCATCTGCAGAAGGTCCTCGGAGGGAAGCTCGTAACCGGCCATCGCGGATAGCGGCACAACCTCGCCGGCCATGGGCAGCGAAGGCGTCCGCCTAGCCGTCCTTGCACTCGACGGGGCGGAAACCGGCACGGGCTCGACAGGCGTCGGCTGGACGGCCGCGAAGTCCGGCGTGGACATCGAGGCAGAGCCAGCATTCGACACGTTGGAGCGCCATTCGATGACCCGGTAAAACGACGTCGCCTCGCTCATGAAGGGGGCATGGGCTTGGCTCGACTGGGCCGCCGGACGATGCGCCGGCATCGGCTTGACCGGCGGTTGCGCCGGAACGGCCGGCGCCTGACCGGCTTCGTTCAAACGCGCCCGCGCCAGGCGCTCGGCGAGGAAGGGCATGCCGAATTCGAAAAAGGCATGATCGGAAAGATAGGACCAGCGCAGTCCGCTTGGGCGCGGTTTTGGCGTCGGAGCGGCGGCAGCCTGGGGGGGCGCCGCGGCCGGAGGGATTGCGGCAGGGGCAATCGCGGAAGGCGCGCGGACCGGTCTGGTTTGCATCGGCGCTGCGGCGGGAGCGGCTGCGACGGTGGGACTTTTGCGGACCGGAGCGGCGGGTGCCGGCGGCGCGGGCCGGACGGGCTCGGATACCTTGTCATGCGCGGCATCTTCCACCTGCGGGGCGGCGCGCCTGGAGAGATCGGTGTCCGGTGTGCGGGTGAACCGTACATTTGGCGCAAGGAAGAAATAGTCCTGCCATGCCGGGCGGCTGAACTCGCCGCCATCGGCCGATTCGGAGGATGCGGCGCGAGACGCGTCCGCTTCGCCTGCCGGCGCAACGCGCAACGCGACCACCTGCCCCGATTGCGCCTGCGGCTGCGAGGCCCCGCCACCGCGCCCGTTCGTGCCGTGATCGTCTTCGCCGTTATAAGCGGAAGCGCCGGAAAGATTGGCACGGGAAAAGCGCGTGGATGTCATTCTCGAGACTCGCCGATTGAACGTCTCCCGAGACATAGGAAGCGATGGTTAACAGGTCCTTCCGAAAGTGGCTGCTGGACGATGCCGATCGAAATTTTGAGAGGCCGCGGACGATCTCGACGACGTCGCGTTCAGCCGTCATTGCCCGCGCCGTCAAAGACGCGGCGAGGCCCTTCAGCCTTGCTTCGCACGCTTTGGGATCCACCTGCCCGGGGCAGTCAGGCCGATTGCAACGCCTTTTCCTCGGCGAAGAATTTTTCCGTGGCGTAGGCCTTGAGGAAGACGTCGACACCGGAGGTCACGATGTGCTCGATCTCCGCCTGGCTCGGCGCCTTGGTGCGGTAGGAGAAGATGCACTGGCGGAACAGGCCGGCGAGACAGAGCTCGGTGAACTGATAGGCGGCAAGGTCGACATCGTCGATCTTGAGCAGGCCGCGTTCGACGGCTTCAATAAGGAAGGCCATGACCTTGTCGTGGCCGCGCTTCGGGCCGCGCTCGTAGAAGCGCGCGCCGAGCTCCGGGATCCTGTCGGACGCGCCGACCACCGTGCGCTGGGCCTGGATGACCTTGGCCGAGGTGATCTTGACGGAAAGCACGGTGCCAAACTTCACCAGCGTCTTGCGCAGGTCATCGAAGTGGTCGAGCACCTCATACATATTCTTGAAGATGGTGCCGCGCTCTTCCTCGATGAGAGCCTCGAACAGCTCTTCCTTGTTCTCGAAATAGACGTAGATCGTGCCTTTGGAGACGCCTGCCTCGCGCGTGATGTCGTTCATCGAGGCGGCCTCGAATCCCTTGTCTATGAAGACGCGGCGGGCGCCCTCGATGATCTGGGCCCGTTTTACAGGATCCTGCCCGGCCGCCGGACGGCCCTTGCGCAAGTCGAGCAGATCGCTATCGGCTGTCGTTTCGACCATGGAAGTCATTCCCTAGAAAATATTTCGAACCGCTCGGTTCGATTTCCTCTTGATATGGTCCTCTTTCCGCGCTATGTCAACGGCGAATTCGAACCGAACGGTTCAGTCTGACTGACATTCCAGAGAGATCCCCATGTCCTCGAACGCGCCCGCCACCGCCGAAGTCCGCACGTTTCCCAACGCCAAGGTCCAGCCCTCGACCGAAGCCCCGGAAGCGCCTGTCCAGCCCGTCATCCCGGTTGCGCCTCCCGCGGCCGACGCGCCGGCCAAGAAGAAGCGTTCGGTGCGCTCTTTCCTTCTGCCGATCATCGGCCTTGCCCTCCTCGGCGCCGGGTCCTGGTACGGATACAACTATTGGACCGACGGCCGGTTCATGATCGCCACCGACGACGCCTATGTCCAGGCCGATATGTCGTTCGTGTCGCCGAAAATATCCGGTTACATCGACAAGGTGCTGGTGAGCGAGAACCAGCAGGTCAAGGCCGGCGATCCGCTGTTCGTCATCGACAATGGCGACTACAAGATCGCGGTCGCCCAGGCCGAGGCGCAGATCGCCACATTGAGCAAGACGCTCGACCGCATCGACGCCCAGACCAAGGCGGCCCAGGCCTCGCTGTCGCAGGCCGAGGCGCAGAAGGTCGCGGACCAGGCCGCCGCCGACAATGCGGCGCGCGCCCAGGACCGCGCCGCGCAGCTGCTCAAGACCCATGTCGGCACGCAGGCCCAGCTCGACGACGCGCAGACCGCGCTCGACCAGGCCAAGGCGGCGCTTGTCGGCGCCGACGCGCAGATCGCCGCGGCGCAGGCCAATGTCGGCGTTCTGGAAGCGCAGCGCGCGGAATCGGCCTCGACGCTCGCCTCGCTGCAGCTCACCCGCGACAAGGCCCAGCGCGACCTGTCCTTCACCGTGCTGAAGGCGCCCTATGACGGCGTCGTCGGCAACCGCTCGGTCGAGCAGGGCGACCTCGTCAGCCCCGGCCAGAAACTCGCCGTCGTCGTGCCGATGGACAAGCTCTACATCGTCGGCAACTTCAAGGAGACGCAGCTCGGCCGCATGGTGCCCGGCGAGAAGGTCCGCATCACCGTCGACGCGATCGACGGCCAGACCTTCGAGGGCACCGTGTCCTCACTGGCCCCGGCTTCGGGCGCGGTGTTCTCGCTGCTGCCGCCGGAAAACGCCACCGGCAACTTCACCAAGGTGGTGCAGCGCGTGCCCGTGCGCATCGACGTGCCGGCCGATGTCTTGAAGACCGGCAAGCTGCGCGCCGGCTTGAGCGTCGTCGTCGCGGTCGACAGCCGCACCGCGCCGGCCTCGACGACCAACTAATTGGGGGGGCGGTTCGGTGGCCATCCGAGCGCCGAGCCGCCCAGCCTGCTTTATCCGTTTCGACGCAATTCGGGACCGCCACGCGCTTGTCCTCGAGAATTGCCTAGGGAGGCCATGACATGGCAACCGCAACCATCACCGCAGGATCGGCACCGGAACGTCCGGTCGCTGCCGCGCCGGCCCTGCCCGCGGACCATATGCCTGTGCGCCGCGTCGTCGCCTTCCTGGCGATGGTGTTCGGCATGTTCATGGCGATCCTCGACATCCAGATCGTCTCGGCCTCGCTGTCGGAAATCCAGGCGGGCCTGAGCGCCAGCTCCGACGAGATCCCGTGGGTGCAGACCGCCTACCTGATCGCCGAGGTGGTGATGATCCCGCTGTCGGGCTTCCTCAGCCGCATGCTGTCGACGCGGGTGCTGTTCACCACCGCGGCGGCCGGTTTCACCGCGGCCAGCGCGCTGGCCGCCACCGCCACCAATATCGACCAGATGATCGTCTACCGCGCCATCCAGGGTTTTATCGGCGGCGGCATGATCCCCAGCGTGTTCGCGGCCGCCTTCACCATCTTCCCGCCCTCCAGGCGCGCCGTCGTCTCGCCGATGATCGGCCTGGTGGCGACGCTGGCGCCGACGATCGGCCCGACGGTGGGCGGCTATATCAGCCATGCCATGTCCTGGCACTGGCTGTTCCTGATCAATGTCGTGCCCGGCATCCTGGTGGCGACGGCGGCCTGGGCGCTGATCGATTTCGACAAGCCCAACCTGAAACTGTTCTCCAAGTTCGACTGGTGGGGCCTCGCCGGCATGGCCGCCTTCCTCGGCTGCATGGAATATGTGCTGGAGGAAGGCCCGAACCATGATTGGCTGCAGGAGCCGGCGGTGTTTGCCTGCGCCATCATCATGACCATCGGCGGCATCATCTTCTTCTGGCGCGTCTTCACCGCCGAGGAGCCGATTGTCGACCTCAGGGCCTTCAGCAACGTCAACTTCGCCTTCGGCTCGCTGTTCTCCTTCGTCGTCGGTATCGGCCTTTACGGGCTCACCTATCTCTATCCGGTGTTCCTCGGCCGTATCCGCGGTTACGATTCGATGATGATCGGCGAGGCGCTGTTCGTCAGCGGCCTGGCGATGTTCTTCACCGCGCCCGTTGCCGGCATCCTGTCGAACAAGATCGATCTCAGGCTGATGATGATGATCGGCTTCCTCGGCTTCGCCACCGGCACCTGGTGGATGACGAACCTCACCGCCGACTGGGATTTCTATGAGCTGTTGATCCCGCAGATCCTGCGCGGCTGCTCGATGATGCTGTGCATGGTGCCGATCAACAACATCGCGCTCGGCACGCTGCCGCCGGAACGGTTGAAGAATGCGTCGGGCCTGTTCAACCTGACCCGCAACCTCGGCGGCGCCGTCGGCCTCGCGGTGATCAACACGGTGCTGATCGACCGCAACGCCTTCCACTATGCGCGGCTCTCCGAGCATGTGCAGTGGGGCAGTCAGGCGGCGCAGGCCAAGCTGCAGAACATGACGCAGACTTTCGAGCAGACCGCCGGCCTCGACGCCACAAGTGCCGCGATCTCGAAACTGTCCGGCATGGTGCAGCAGCAGGCCGCGCTTTTGTCCTTCATGGACGTGTTCATGATGCTGACGGTGCTGTTCGCCTCGCTCGGATTCTTCGTGCTGTTCATCAACAAGCCGGCCCAGCAGGGCGGCGGTGGCGGTGGAGGTCATTGAGGAGCCGGAACCCCCGCCTGGCTTCCTCAACGCGTGACCCCGGAAATCGGCGACGATTTCCGGGGTCATTCTTTTCGGCAGGACTGGATTTGCTCAGGCGGCGGCCGGCTTGAAGCTCAGCGCCACGCCGTTGATGCAATGGCGCAGGCCTGTGGGCGGCGGCCCATCGTCGAAGACATGGCCGAGATGGCCGCCGCAGCGGCGGCAGTGGACCTCGGTGCGGGTCATGCCGAGAGAATTGTCCACGGTCTTGCCGATGGAGTTGGCGATTTCCTGGTAGAAGCTCGGCCAGCCGGTGCCGGAATCGAATTTGGTCTCCGACGAATAGACCGGCAGGTCGCAGCCGGCGCAGGCGAAGATGCCCTTGCGATGCTCGTTGAGCAGCGGGCTGGTGCCGGGATATTCGGTGCCCTCTTTGCGCAGCACGTCGAAGGCCTCGTCCGAAAGGATGGCGTGCCACTCGGCATCGGTCTTTGTGACCTCGAAGGTTTCGGCGGCAAGAGCGGGTTTCGGTCCGCCGGCGCGCAGCATCGCCCCGGATCCGACGATGAGAGCGGTGGCGGCAGCCCCGCTCCAGAGAAAATCGCGACGGTTCATGGCCGTTCCTCCTGACGCATTTTGCCAAGATAGAGCGCCGCCCGGAAATCAAAAGCCGGTGACGCCCTATCCGTCATGTTGAGCAATTCCAGACGGAAACCGCGTGGCGCCTTGCTGGAATTGCCGCTCCGCGCCCCCTTTCGGGACAGCGCGGAGCACACCCTTGCCGGCGACGCGGATCTTGGATGTCGCGGCCGGCGCTCAGCCATGTCTTCGCCGGCCAGGTCCGCTTTGTTACATCTTCGGCAAGAGAACCTTGTCGATGACGTGGATGACGCCGTTCGACTGGCGGACATCGGCGATGGTGACGTTGGCGACATTGCCGTTCTCGTCGGTGACGGTGACCTTGCCCTTTTGCGACTTCAGCGTCAGCTCGCAGCCGCCGACCGTCTTGACCTGGTGCGCGCCGCCATCGGCCTTGGCCATCTTGGCGACATCGGCGGCCAGCGCCTTGGCGGCGATGACATGGCAGGTGAGTATCTTGGTCAGCTTGTCCTTGTTTTCGGGCTTGAGCAGCGTTTCGACGGTGCCCGCGGGAAGCGCCGCAAAGGCTTCGTTGGTCGGCGCGAAGACGGTGAACGGACCGGGGGTCTGCAGCGTATCGACCAGGCCGGCAGCCTTGACGGCAGCGACCAGCGTGGTGTGGTCCTTCGAATTGACGGCGTTCTCGATGATGTTCTTCTTGGCGTACATGGCCGCACCGCCGACCATCGGATTGGCGGCATAGGCAACGGCGCCGAGCGCGGAAAGGCCGATCGTGGAGGCAAGCAAAAGGGTGGCGAATTTACGCATGGTATAAGTCTCCTCGGGTTGTTTTCTTCCCGCCAGTGGGAACGAAAGGAGATACGGATGTGAAAAAAATTAGTTTCACGAGCGTCGAGAGATTTTTTCTTTCGATTAGTTTCTCTAACACCGCCTGTGGCGACAGCGAACTTCCGCCGATTGCCGAAGGCAAGCGATAGACTTTAATCAGTCTTTGAGACCATGTCGCCTGAGATCAGATGCCCTTCAGGTCACCCGCGGCGACGACCGGACCGGTCGGCTGACCGGTCGGCGAACCGCCCGAAGGCTCGAGACTGACGGCGAGCACGGCGCCTTGCGCCAGCTTCTGCTGGACGGCCGCCGTGACCGCCATGCGTGCGGTCGGGCCGGCGGGGATGACGCCCATCGAGACCGGCGCGTTCTTGCCTTCGATCATCCACAATTCGAAATCCTTGCCGGCGCCGCGATCGCCGGAGACCAGCGACAGGCCGACCTCGTGGCGGGCGGCGTCATAGACGGCAAGGTATTTGACGTTGCTGTTGTCGGCGGCGAGTGACGCGACCAACCTGGTCTCGGGCGGCTGGACCGGCGGGCTGACATAAGGCAGGGCGACATAGACGGCCAAGGCGGCGATGGCCGCCGCGGCGAGGCCGCGCCAGAAGGCCAGGCTCGCCCACAGGCCGGCGCTGGGCGCCGTGGGCGTGGATGCGGACGACGCGAACAGGCGGCGGTCGATCGCCGCCTTGATCGAAGCCGGCGGCTCGACCGCGGCATAGGCGGCAGCCATCGGCGTGAAGTGGGCTTCCCAGGCATCGACCAGGCGGGCGAACGCCGTCTCGGCGTCGATGCGGCGGGACGCGATCTGGCGTTCGTCGGCCGCCAGAACGCCGAGAACGTATTCGGCGGCGAGCAGCTCGTCGCCTCCACGTTCCGGTCCGTTGTCTTCCGCCAGCGTCATCTTTCCAGGCATTCTCTAAGTTTGAGCAGGCTTCGCCGCAGCCAAGTCCGCATCGTGTTCAGCGGAACCTTGAAGCGCTCCGCCAGCTCGGCATAGCTTTCGCCGCTCAAATAGGCGCCCCGGACGGCCGCCGCCCGGTCTTGTTCCAGCTCGTCAAGGCAATGGTAGATGCGTTCGGCCTCGCCGGCCGCCACCGCCATGGCCTCAGGTCCCGGCGTCGGATCGGCGACTTCGAAGGCCGTATCGATATTGGCAGAAGGGCTGCGCCGGGCCCGGATGCGATCAATCGCATGGTTGCGCGCAACGGCCACCAGCCAGGAAATCGGGCTCAGATCGGAAACCGCGAAACGATCCGCCTTCGTCCAGATTTTGACGAAGACCTCCTGCAGCGCTTCTTCCGCATCTCCCCTGTCCCGCAATACACGAAGGCAGACACCGAAAAGTTTCGCGCTGGTCTGCTTGTAGAGCAGATCGAACGCTGCCCGGTCCTTCATCGAAGTCCGGACGATCAGCTTGCTGATGTCCTGCGGCGCCATGCAGGCAAATTAGAAGGTTGCGATTTATTTGCAACGGGCGCCGAGAGCTTGGTCACCCCAAGGTTTGTCGTGCCATTGGCTTGTCGAATCCCGATACCGATTTGCAGGCTCATGAGATAGTCTTCGCCAAAAGAGGGGCGGCGATGTCGATTGAACACGTGCTTTGGGAGCGGGACGCGACCGGTCTCGCCGACCTCGTGCACAGGAATGAAATCTCGCCGCCCGAACTGGTCGACGCGGCGATCGCGCGCGCCGAGGCGACACGGCCCGACATCAACGCCATCGCCACGCCGCTTTACGAGGCAGCGCGGGCACGGGCGAAGACCATCGACCGCACGCTGCCACTGGCCGGCGTGCCGTTCGCGCTCAAGGACCTCGGCATCGGCCTCAAGGGCGTGCCGATCCACGGCGGCAGCCGAATCCCGCCCTTCACGGCCGATTTCAGCTCGGTGATGGTCGAGCGTTATCTTGCAGCCGGCCTGATCCCGATCGCCACCAGCACCTCGCCCGAGCATGGGCTGAGGCTAATGACGGAGTCGGCCCGCTTCGGCATCACCCGCAATCCCTGGAACACCGGCCACACGACCGGCGGCTCATCGGGCGGATCGGCGGCGCTCGTCGCTGCGGGCGTTGTGCCGGCGGCGCACGCCTCCGACGGCGGCGGCTCGATCCGTGTGCCCTCCGCCTGCAGCGGGCTGGTCGGCTTGAAGACCTCGCGCGGGCGCGTGCCGCTGACGCCGCTCGTCAGCGAAAGCTGGTACGGCATGGTCGTCGACCATGCCGTCAGCCGCTCGGTGCGCGATACGGCGCTTCTGCTCGACCTCACCCATGGCGCCGATCCGCTCTCGCCCTACGCGGCGCGCGCCCCGCAGGGTTTCTTCGCGGTGGCCGCGGCGCGCGACCCGGGCAAGCTCAGCCTCGCCGTCTACCGCAAGTCGCCGCTCGGCCTGCCGATTTCGGCCGAGACGCTCCAGGCGCTCGACACCGCGGTGGCGCTGGCGCGCGAAGGCGGCCACACCGTGGAAGAGATCGACCTGCCTTTCATCGGCCGCGATTTCATTTCCGATTTCTGCAAGACGGTCGCTTCTGCCGTCGCCGGCACGATCCGGGGCGAGGCGCAGCGCGTCGGCCGCCCGGTGACCGGCGAGGTCGAGCGTGCGACCCGCGTTCTCGCACGTCTCGGCGAAATGCTGTCCGCCGGCGAAGTCTATGAGGGCGTGCAGCGGCTCAACGCCACGGCGCGGCGGCTGATCGAAGAGACCACACGCTTCGACGCCGTGCTTATGCCGATCATCGCGCATCCGCCTTTGGCCTGCGGTTCGATGGACCCCAAGGGCGCCGACGAATTCGTCGAGAACCTGCTCGACAAATTGCATCTCACCCGCCTGCTCAAGGTCAAGGCGCTGTTCGGCCAGCTGATGGACAAGAGCCTTTGGTTCACCCACTGGCCGGCGATCCAGAACGTCAGCGGGCAGCCGTCGATCGCGCTGCCGGTGCATGTCACCGCGGACGGACTGCCGCTCGGCATCCAGGCAGCCGGCCGGCCCGGCGACGAGGAGACGCTTTTGTCCTTCGCGGCGCAGATGGAGAAGCTTTCGGGTTGGCTGAAGCGGCGGGCGCCGCTGAAAGTGCCTGGTGGTTCTGCGCAGGGATTTTGAAAACTGCCACTTATCACGGTAAGATTGTCATCGTCATTTCGGTGAATCAGCGCAAACGCTGGGAATTGGCCGAAGCCTTCCGACCTCGTCATTCCAGGGCGGAGCAGCCGCGAAGCGGCGTCGCGGAGACCCTGGAATCTCCGCCGTGACGTTGATCGTAGACTGCAGCAGAGCAGAATTCTGCACCGTTGCGGCGCTCATGCGTCACGGAATGGATCCTCGGGTCTGCGCGCGTCGCTTCGCTCCTTGCTCCGCCCGTGGATGACGAGGTTGGGCCGTTTCGGCCAATCTCCAAGGCATGCCACCTACCAACACAAATACGGCCTGCCCGTCAAAATCACTGTGCTGGGGAACTAGCCGATTTCGTCATTGTGAGCGCAAAGCCGTTTGCGGCCTGCGGCAATTCCCGCTAAGACGCCGCCGTCCTTTCCTAGAAGCCGGGAACCAATCGATGACGGACATCGCCGCCACCGCCGAAATGCAGGCCGCGCTGCTTTCGCGCGCGCTGCCCTATATGCAACGCTACGAGAACAAGACCGTGGTGGTGAAGTATGGCGGCCACGCCATGGGCGACCATGAGCTCGGCAAGGCGTTCGCCCGCGATATCGCGCTGTTGAAGCAATCCGGCGTCAACCCGATCGTCGTGCATGGCGGCGGGCCGCAGATCGGCGCGATGCTTTCCAAGATGGGCATCGAATCCAAGTTCGAAGGCGGGCTGCGTGTCACCGACCAGAAGACGGTCGAGATCGTCGAGATGGTGCTGGCCGGCTCGATCAACAAGGAGATCGTGGCGCTGATCAACGCCGAGGGCGAGTGGGCGATCGGGCTCTGCGGCAAGGACGGCAACATGGTGTTCGCCGAAAAGGCGCGCAAGACAATGATCGATCCGGATTCCAACATCGAGCGGGTGCTCGATCTGGGTTTCGTCGGCGAGCCGGTCGAGGTCGACCGCACGCTGCTCGATCTTCTGGCGCGCTCTGAAATGATCCCGGTGCTGGCGCCGGTCGCGCCGGGCCGCGACGGCCACACCTACAACATCAATGCCGACACGTTTGCGGGCGCAATCGCGGGCGCATGCCGCGCCTCGCGCCTGCTCTTCCTCACCGACGTGCCCGGCGTGCTCGACAAGAACAAGAAGCTGATCGACGAGCTGACGGTCGCCGAAGCCAGGGCGCTGATCAAGGACGGCACCGTGTCGGGCGGCATGATCCCGAAAGTCGAGACCTGCATCGAAGCGATCGAGCGCGGCGTCGAGGGCGTCGTTATCCTCAACGGCAAGACGCCGCACTCCGTTCTGCTGGAGCTCTTCACCGAGCACGGCGCCGGCACGCTGATCGTTCCGTAGGAAGGCAAGTAAACCGTTTCCGTGAAGCGGTGAATTACCATAGTCAGCCGGCTAATCTTCTTTCGCCTTCAAGAGCGGGCATGGCCGGCTTTCGCGCTCGACGCCGAACGATCATCGATTCCTCCTCGGCGTCCTGCGGCGCGCCCCAGAACTCAGCGAGCGTCGGGCCGTCCGTGACGCGGCCGTCGCGGGCGAGAAAACCCCAGACCTCGCGGAACCAGACGCGGCGCCCCATCTTCGTGTACCAGCGCATCGAATGACGCTGCTCGGGATCGGGGTGGAAGAGGATGCGCGCCAGCGCCTTCGGCCGCGACTGCACCGCGACCTCGATCAGCTTGACGGCGAAGAACAGCATCCAGGGTTTCAGCCGGGTCATGTGCAGAACCTGGTGCTTGTAGTCCCAGAGGCGCACGTCCTTCTGGATCACCTTTCGGTCGCTGGCGATGCGGAAGAACGGCGTCCAGCGATGTGGCGTGACATAGAGCGCCTGGATCTGGTCCGGATCGTAAGCGATGAGCTGGCGGAAGCCGCGCCAGAGATCGCGCAAGGTCTCGTCCTCGAAGCCGGCGACCCAGGTCGCCATCGACAGGATGCCGTGTCGCCTGAGCAGCCGGATCGCCTCGCGGTCGGATTTGGTGCTGCCACCCTTGCGGATCAGCGACAGCGTCTCCTCGTCGGTGTTCTCCATGCCGAGCAGCCAGCGGATGATTCCGGCGTTGCGGTAGAGATCGAGGATATCGGCATCGCGCACGATGTCGTCGGCGCGGGTCGAGCCGACGATCAGCACCGGCACATTCTCGGCGATCATGGCATCGAGAAAGGCGCGCCAGGCTTTCTTCGAGGAGGTCGGGTTCTCGTCCGCCAGGTTGATCAGCTCGACGCCGTGCTCGCGATGGAGCCAGGCGATCTCCCTGGCGAATTTGACGGGGTCGCGGTGGCGCCAGCGGGTCCAGAAGCCGCGCTGGCCGCAATAGTTGCACAGATGCGGGCAGCCGCGCGAGAACTGCATGACCACGGCCCGCTTGCCGCCCCAATAGGAGTAGCGGCGATGATCGATCAGCTCCCAGCCGACGCGCCAGGCGTCGAGATCGGCAATGGTCATTGCCGGCTGCGTGGCGACCGGATGGCCGAGGTCGTCGCGATAGGCGATGCCGGCGACGCTCGCCACCGGCTGGCGCATCTCGATCGCCTCGACCAGCGCCGTCGCGGTCGCCTCGCCTTCGCCGCGCACGATGAAATCGAAGACGTCCGTCGCCGCCAGGATGTCGCGCCAATGATAGGTCGGAAAGACGCCGCCATAGATGACGATGACGCCCGGTGCGCGGCCCTTGATCATTTCGGCGATCTTCAAGGCGGTCGGATGCGCCGAGGTCGAGCCGGAATGGCCGATCAGGATGAAATCCGGTTCGCCGCGCAAGGCCTCGTCGACCAGCACGGCAAGCGGCATCGGCCCGAACTCGGCATCGACCAGCCGGACCTGATGGCCGGAATCGATCAGCGGGCCGCCGATCGCCAGCAGCCCGAGCGGCGGCAAATGATCGTCGGGCACGCGGCTGCCGATGGCCGTGTGCGGCGGATTGATCAGCACGATGTTCATGGCGGACCTCTTGCGTTGGTCCGCTTGTGCTAGTCGCCGATGTCGAAGTCGCCTTGGCGCGGTTCAGCAGTTTCCACGCAGCTTTTCGGGAGAAGTTTTGTTCTGAAGCAAGTCCGGGCGGAGGGCTACGGCGAAGTTGCCGAGCCTAAACGCCTCACACTTTTCCTGGAATTGCTTTTTGCGTGGACGCAATTCCGGACGGAAAACCGCGTTGCACTTTTCTTGAAATTGCTTTTTGCTTGGACGCAATTTCGGACGGAAAACAGCGTTGCACTTTTCCTGGAATTGCGTCAGCGCCGCAGGTGGCTGAGCGGCACGTGGCCCGGGCCCTTGATGTTCTGCAGCACCAGTTGCGTGTGGACGTCGCGCACGCCGGGCAGGCGCATCAGCCGGTGCATGACGAAGGCATTCAGATCGTCCACCGACGGCACCATGACATGCAGCAGGAAATCGTGGTCGCCGGTCATCGTCCAGCAGGACGAGACTTCGTCCATGCGCTGCACGGCGGCGATGAAGCTTTCGGGCGAGCCGTCGCTGTGGCTGACCAGCCGCACCTGGATGAACACCTCGACCGTGAGCCCGACGGCGCGGCGGCTGAGCACGGCGGCAAAACCCTTGATGATGCCGGTTTCCTGCAGCGCCTCGAAGCGGCGCGCGCAGGGCGTGGTCGATAGCCCGATCTCCTGCGCGAGCTCCGAGACGGGCTTGCGGCCATCGCGTTGCAGGATATCGAGCATCCTTATCTCGAAATCGTCGAATTGAGGCATGTTTTGTCGATCTCACGTCTATCTGAGTTCTTTTACCTCGAAATCAGCTGACGATCTACAAACAAGGCGGATTTACCTCAGCGTTCGCTCCTAGACTCCCTCCACGATCCGCGGATCACGATCTCGAGGAGGATATGATGACGATCAGCGTTGCCGATTACGCCGCCGAATGCGCGGCGCAGGGCCTTCGCGGCGACTATTCGGTCTGCCGCGGCGATTTCACCGTTGCGCAGGGCTACGACTATTCAGCCGAGGAACAGGCGGTGTGGCGCACGCTGTGCGACCGCCAGACGAAGCTGACCCAGAGGCTCGCGCACCGGTCCTATCTGGATGGTGTCGCCGCGCTCGGCCTGCTCGACAGGATTCCGGATTTCGACGAGGTCAGCGAAAAGCTCACCAGACTGACGGGCTGGGAGATCGTCGCCGTGCCCGGCCTGATCCCAGCCGGCCCGTTCTTCGATCATCTCGCCAACCGGCGCTTCCCGGTGACCAACTGGCTGCGGACGAAAAAAGAGCTCGACTATATCGTCGAGCCGGACATGTTCCACGATTTCTTCGGCCATGTGCCGATCCTGACCCAGCCGGTGTTCGCCGATTTCATGCAGATGTATGGCGAGAAGGCCGAGGACGTCATTGCGCTGGGCGGCGACGAGATGATCACAAGGCTCTACTGGTACAGCGCCGAATACGGCCTCATCCAGGAAGCCGGGCAGCCGCTGAAGGCCTTCGGCGCCGGGCTGATGTCGTCCTTCACCGAGCTGCAATTCGCGGTCGAGAGCAAGGATGCCCACCACGTGCCGTTCGACCTCGAGACGGTGATGCGCACCGGCTATGAGATCGACAAGTTCCAGCGCGCCTATTTCGTGCTGCCGTCCTTCGATGCGCTGCGCGATGCTTTCGCCCATGGCGACCTCGCCGGCATCGTGGCGCGGTTCAAGGGTCAGCCGGCGCTCGACCCGGCCACGGTCTGAGGTCGGTTTTCGCCCAACCGACATTCAGGGCGGTTCAGCCGCTGACAGGCGGCTGGGCCGCCTTGCGTCGGCCAAGCCGGTCTTTTCGGTGGATCAGACGACGATCACCTTGCCGAGGTGCTCGCCCAGGCGGCAAGCGAGCGCGGTGATGGTCGTCGTCGGGTTGCACTGGCCGGAGGTGCAGAACACCGAGGAGCCGCCGACATAGAGATTGTCCATGCCGTGCACCTTGCAATTGGCGTCGACGACGCTTTTCAAGACATCGGTGCCCATGCGGGTGCCGCCCATGTGGTGGTGGCCGGCCGTTTCCTCATTGGTCGGGTAATCGTCGCCATTGCTGATCCAGTCGTCGATGCGGACGCGGCCGAGATTCTTCTGCGCCATGGTCGTGCCGAAAAGCTTCAGGCCTTCGAGCAGCGTGCGGCGCTCGAGCGGCGACTTCTTCCAATGCAATTCGATGCGCGGCACGCCGGCGTGGTCGACATCGACCTTCGACAGCTCGATCTGGTTGGAGGCAAGCGGCGCCTGTTCCCAGGCGACGTAAAGCTGGGCCGCGCAGTGCAGCCTTTGGTCCAGCTGGGACGACATCCACTCCGCCATGTTGGGCGCGGTGCAGGCGAGATCGGCGATCAGCTTCTTGACATTGGGATAAGGCGACTCGATCAGCCGGATGCCGAAATTCATGATCTGCAGCCGCTCCATCGCGGCAAGGGTCGGCGAGAAGAAGGCTTCGTTCGAGGCGTCGACCTCGAACTCCGAGTAACTGGCGAGGATGGCATTGCCGCCCTCGAAGGTCGGATGCTCCATCCAGTAGCGGCCGAGCGCCGTCGCGTTCGGCACCACGCCGCCATTCGAGCGCTCATTCGACCATAACAGCAGCCGCGAGTTTTCCAGCCCGCCGGTGCAGGTGACGAAATAGTCCGCGCCGAAGGTGCCGGCGTCCTGCCCGTTCGACCAGAGCTTCGCGCCGGTGACGCGCTTGCCGTCGCCGGCAAGCTCGGTCGCGTAGGTGTTGAGCACGACGGCGATGTTCTTGCTCTTGTCGAGTTCGTCGGCGAACTTCTCGCCGAAGCGCACCGCCGGGCTCTTGATCAACTGCACCCAGCGGATGTCGTCCGAAACCGGCACATCGGGGCGGAAGTCGGGAAGCTCGAGGATGTCGTGGACTTCGCCGAGATAGGGCTCGATGTCGGCGCGACTGATCGGCCAGCCGGTGTCCGGCGCCCAGGCCTTGGGCTCGAAATCTTGGCTGTCGAGCACGCGGCACCAGCCGGCCCAGTGGTTGGATGAGCCGCCCATGAAGCGCAGCCTGGTGATGTCGAGGTCGAAATAGAAATCGCCGACCGTCCTGCCGCGATAGAAATCCTGCGACTCGTCGCTGAATTCGCGCGAACCCGCCTCCAGGACGACGACCGGGATGCCGGCTGCGCCGAGCTTCCTGGCGATCGTCGTGCCGGCCGGACCGGAGCCGAGGATGCAGGCCTTGGGTTTGAAGCCGGCCTGCTTGTAGGCTTCGTAGCTGTCGAAGATCATGCGAGATCGCTCCGCCGCAGGATCCAGCCATTGATCTCGATGATTTCATCGGGGTCGGCCACGGCCGGCTGGTTGCGGAACAGCGACAGCGCGGGCAGCGCGATCAGCGCCTGCACGATCGCGCGGCGCGACATTTTTCTTATGAACCTGCTCATGACACGTCTCTCGATAGGGGCGTCGATCCACGCATGCCGTTCCTGAACGGCACACACGCCGCAGAGGAGGCCAATTCCGTGCCAAACCTAGGTGAAAACGGGGTTACACCCGGAAGTTCAGCGCGGTTGAATATGGACATGGTTAGGGTTTTCCTAACGCCCGCGGCTTCATGCCGCCTCGGGGAGTTCGCGGTCGAGGATCGAAAGATTGCGACCGCGGTTCTTCGCCTCGTAAAGCCTGCGATCGGCGGCGCGCATCAGATCGGAAACGGTAGCGCTCTCGCCGCAGCTTATGCCGCCGATCGAGACCGTGAGCGGCACGGTCCGCTCGTCGACGGGGCGGAAGCGGATCAGCTCGACCTCGCGGCGGATACGCTCGGCGATATGCTTGGCTTCCGGTTCGCTGGCGCCGACCAGGAAAGCCGCGAATTCCTCGCCGCCGATGCGGCCGAGCATGTCGCCGCTGCGAATGCCGCGTTCGATGGCGCCGGCAATCAGAAGCAGCGCTTCGTCTCCCGTCAGATGACCGTAGCTGTCATTGATCCTCTTGAAGTGATCGGCGTCGATGATGAGCAGCGCGCCGCGATCGCTCTTGCGCCGCGACCCGTCGAGCGCGGCAAAGAAGGTTTCGCGGTTGAGCATGCCGGTCATGTCGTCGCGGCTTGCCTTTTCCGACAGGCGCCTGTGCGCCGCCGCAAGCTGCGCATGGGCGCGGGCAAGCTCGCGATGGGCGTTCTGCAACCGGTCGCTCTGCCAGAAGCTGCTGGCGCTGGCGGCCCAGGCGAGCACGAGCGGGCAAACCGTCGACGCCAGCCAGACGGTGCGGCTCATCGGAAAGCCCATTGCCGGAACCACAATCAGCGTCAACAACAGCGAGGCAGCGACCGAAGCGAACGCCACGGCAGCGGCCCTCAAAAATATGCGACTCATCACTTGCTCCCAACGGATAGCCTCTGTGCCAGCAAGCGCTGAAGGCGACCTTTCCGAGACTTTTAAAATTTGAAGTGAGACGCCATTTTCACACTTCGTGACGCGCATAAGTTGTGGATAACCTCCGCGCCGGCGTGCCATAAGAAGCGTATGACGATGACACCCGATCCTGCCCGCTTTGCCCATGTCACGGACTGGGTGTTCGACCTCGACAACACGCTCTATCCGCATCACTCGAACCTGTTCGCGCAGATCGACGTCAAGATGACCGCCTATGTCGGCGAGTTGCTGACGCTTTCGCGCGACGAGGCGCGCAAGCTGCAGAAGGAGCTCTACCTGGAATACGGCACGACGCTGAACGGGCTGATGAAGCGGCACGGCATCGATCCCGACGATTTCCTCGAGAAGGTGCACGACATCGACTATTCGCGGCTGGTGCCGGATCCGGTGCTGGGCGCGGCGATCCGCCAGCTTCCAGGACGCAAATTCATCTTCACCAATGGCGACCGCAGGCATGCCGAGCGCACCGCGCGCCAGCTCGGCATACTGGAACATTTCGACGCCATCTTCGACATCGTCGCGGCGGGGCTCAATCCCAAGCCGGAGCGCCAGACCTATGAGCGTTTTGCCGAACTGCACTCGGTGACCGGACATAATGCGGTGATGTTCGAGGATCTGGCGCGCAATCTGGCCGTGCCGAAAACGCTCGGCATGACGACCGTGCTGGTGGTGCCGCGCAATTTCGAGCCGACCTTTTCGGAGATCTGGGAACGCGACCCTGCAAACGAGGACGACGTCGATTTCGTCACCGACGATCTCGCCAGCTTCCTGACCGCGATCGTCGAGGTCGTGGCCTGAACGATGTTTGCATAGGGCAAGCCTGGGAGGTTGCCGAAACGCCCATCGCGATCGTCATCCACGGGCGGAGCAAGGAGCGAAGCGACGCGCGTAGACCCGAGGATCCATTCCGTGGCTTTCGAGCGTTGCCGCGGTGCAGAATTCTGCTCTGCTGCATTCCACGGCCCAGGTCACGGAATGGATTCCAGGGTCTGCGCGACGCCGCTTCGCGGCTGCTCCGCCCTAGAATGACGAGGCTGGGAGGCTTCGGCCAATCCCCAGCGTTTGCCCTGATTTCATCGAATGAGCGGTGAATATCTGGCCTATCGATGGGCCTGCAATCTTGTATCGAGGACCTAATCGAAATCCGGAATCGTGCCGGGCGGCAGCCCCAATCGGCCGTTCAGCTCCTTCAAAAACCGGCACAAGTCCGGCGTGCTTCCGGCTCCCCTGCCGTTGCCATTGCCGTCGGACGAGTAGCCGTTGCCGTGGCCGTTGCCGCAATTGGCGTTGCCGTTGAAGCTGCCGCCATTGAAGTTGCCGCTGAAACTTCCCGCATTGCCGTTGCCGTTGAAGTTGCCGCTGTTGCCATTACCGCTGAAACTTCCGGCATTGCCGTTGCCGTTGAAATTGCCGGTGTTGCCGAGAGCGTTGGTCACGCCGACGCCGATCGGAAGGTCGGCAATCCTGACCAGGGTCGAGGCGTCGGCAGCCAGGATAGCGGCAAGCAGCGTGCCGAGCGCGAGGCCGTTTCCGTCAAGCAGCCTCGGCGCCACGCCGCGCTGGCGACGCCGAACGGACGCGGCTGATCTCAAACTGGTCATCAGCGGTTCCCCCGGCCGTTGGAGTTGCCGTTGAAGCCGCCGACATTGCCGTTGCCGTTGAAGTTGCCGCCGTTGAAGTTGCCGTTGCCGGCACCGATGTTGCTGTTGCCGTTGTATTGGCCGGTGTTGGAGTTGCCGTTGAAGGCGCCAATGTTGCTGTTGCCGCTTGTCGGCGAGGTGTTGCTGTTGCCGTTGAAGGCGCCGACATTGCCGGTGCCGCTGTTGAAGGCGCCGACATTACCGGCACCGCTGTTCTTGTAGCCGACATTGCCGCCGAAGTTGCCGAGTGGGTTCATGCTCCTGACGTTCGAACCGATGGCTTGGCCGTATTTGCCGACCGCCCCCTGGACAGCCGACATGCCGAAGGCCTGGCTGCCCGTCGCGGTGTCAGCCTTCGCCGCGGTTGCACTCGACAACCCCAGGCATAGCGCCGATATGACGTAGCGTTTCATCTGCGAGCTCCTTCCATGGCTTAGCTTTTTGAAATTGCACCTGTTTCGAAAAGGACTGGGACCGCCGGCGACATGTCGCGATAGCCTTGCGCGGGGGACGGGCGCGTGGCTCGGCGATCCCAGAGACGTCTGCGTCTTTCCAAGTTAAAGCTTGGCGACGCTGAAGTTGGCGACGCTAGTGGTTGGCGTTGCCGTTTCCGTTGCCGCTACCGGCGCCCCAGTTGCCGTTGCCGTTGGCATTGCCGTTGCCGAGGCCGAAGTTGCCGTTGCCGTTCACGTTGCCGTTGCCGAGGCCGAAGTTCCCGTTGCCGTTGCCGTTGCCGTTGGCGGCGCCGGCATTGAGGTTGCCGTTATAGTTGCCGCTGAAGGCACCCATGTTGGCGTTTCCGTTTCCGTTGCCGTTGCCAGCGCCGAAATTGCCGTTGCCGTTGAAGTTGCCGTTGAAGGCGCCGGTGTTGGCGTTGCCATTGCCGTTGCCGTTGCCGACGCCGACATTGCCGTTGCCGTTGCCGTTGCCGCTACCGACCGAAAATGCGGATGCCGAACCAGTCAGAGCCGACAGGACAGCCGCGGCCAGGATGATCTTTTTCATGACGTTCTCCTTGGTTTGTGTTGAGCTTCCCGGCCAGTTCAAGATGACCGAGAGGACGCTCCAAGGATGCACGCAGAAATAGCGCCCATGAATTCGGGCTAATCGGCAGGTGCCGTCGGTTTTTCTGCTGATCCCCGTGTCAGGGAAAGTTGAAGTAATCGGGAAAAAACTGACAGGCATAAAGGCATATGCCGGGTGTATATTGCGCGGAGATCAACCCCTTGTGCCTCTTCTCGCGGGGCCGGCACTTCGCGGCGTTGACGGAAAAGAAGTCGATGGAGGGTGGCATCGACACCGGCAAAGACGATAGCTCGAGAAAGCGCCGTGGCCTGGCGCGGCATCTGGTTGCCGTGCAGGAAGAGCAGCGCCTGCGCCTGTCGCGCGAGCTGCATGACGATCTGGGCCAGATGCTCGCCAGCGTCGCGCTCGAATTGCACATCGTTCGCGCCGGCTCGCCGGAGATGGACGCCCGCCTCGAGCGCGCCGCGATGCTTATCGACCAGCTGAGCGCCAGGGTGCATGACGCCGCCTGGAGCCTGCGACCCGCGGACCTCGATCGCCTCGGCTTCAAGGCTTCGGTCGAGGACCTGACAACCATGCTTTGCGGTCAACTCGGCATTGCATGCGAGATGGACCTTGAAGCCCTGTCGAGCCCGCCGCCTGCCGAGATCGCGCTCACGCTGTACCGCATTGCCCAGGAAGCGCTCACCAATATCGGCAAGCATGCCGCGCCGAGCCGCGTGAGCGTCACGGCGCACATCCAGGACGATCGGATGCGCCTGACGATCGAGGATGACGGCCGCGGCTTTGACGGCAGCGCCGAACCTGGTCCGGGCCATTTGGGACTTGCCGGGATGCGGGAGCGGCTGGCGCTGGTCGGCGGCAAATTGTCGGTTGAGACCGCCTGGGGCAAGGGGACCACCATTTACGCCGATGTGCCCCTCGCCGGCTGACCGGCAGCTTCGAGCCGGCAACGATGCGATCGGGTCTGAAACGGCATCTTCGGCGTCAGGTGGGATTACGTGAAGCGCTGCACATCCCGGACATTAGCCGCGGCTTACAGTGCGGCATCATTGGGTTAGGCGGGGGATGGCTTACCCGTTGCGGCCGTTCAGGCCTGCCAGGACAGACGGGCGTCCCGCGCCAGGCGGGGCAGTTGCCTAGACCATCAAGAACAAGAGGGCCCGCTCCAGGCGAGAGGCTCTTTCATCGACTGATGGAGGTTAAAGGTGTGCTGCAGACGGATATTTGTGGTCGATGACCACCCGATCATCCTGTCGGGGGTCGGGGCTATGATCAACAGCCAGGACGACCTGACGATCGTCGGACTGGCCGGCAATGCCGACGATGCCCTCGAGGGGATCGGCAAGTCGCTGCCCGATGTCGCGGTGGTCGACATATCGCTTCCGGGCATCAACGGGGTCACGCTGATCGAACGGCTTGGCGAACGCTTTCCCGAGGTCAGCTGCATAGCGCTGACGGCGCATGAGGATCCGGGCTGCCTGCGCCAGGTGCTGGCGGCGGGCGGGCGCGGCTTCGTGGTCAAGCGGTCGACCGCGACGGACCTGCTGCAGGCCATCCGATGCGTGTTGGCCGGCGACAACTATGTCGATCCGGCGCTTGCGGCGCGCATATTGAGCCCACGCGGCGCCGCGCAGGGCGATCCGGGCAATCTCAGCGAACGGGAGCGGTCGGTCATCCAGTTGGTGGCGCTCGGTTACAGCAACAAGGAAATCTCGTCGCGGCTCAGCCTCAGCATAAAGACGATCGAAACCTATCGCACCAGGGCAACCGACAAGCTCGAACTTCACTCCCGCGCCGCCATCGTGCGCTTCGCGCACTCGAATGGCTGGCTGATCGAACTGCCGGTGTAGGCGAACCGGCAGGTTGCGCTTCCGGGGCCGCGCTTTCAGAGCTTGTAGAAGCGGCGGATGATGTCCCAGGCTTCGTCGGCCGTGTCGACGAAATCGATGATGTCCTGATCGCCGGGCGAGATCGTGCCCTGCTCGGCGAGGAAATCGAGATCGATCGCCCTTTGCCAGAACGCCTTGCCGAACAGGATGACCGGGACGCGCTCCATGCGTCCCGTCTGGATGAGCGTCAGCGTCTCGAAGAACTCGTCCATCGTGCCGAAGCCGCCCGGAAACACCGCGACCGCCTTGGCGCGCATGACGAAATGCATCTTGCGGATGGCGAAGTAGTGGAAGTTGAAGCAGAGCTCCGGCGTGACATAGGCGTTGGGCGCCTGCTCGTGCGGCAAAACGATGTTCAAGCCGATCGACGGCGCGCCGACATCGTCGGCGCCGCGGTTGCCGGCCTCCATGACGCCAGGCCCGCCACCGGTCACCACGACATATTCACGATAATAGGAGGTGGCCGACTGCTGCGAGCACAGGCGGGCGAATTTGCGCGCTTCCTCGTAATATTTGCTGTTCGCCTCGAGGTTCTTCTTCTGCGTCTCGTTCTTCGCCGCCCAAGCCTCGCCACCCGGTTCGGGCAGGCGGGCGCCGCCGAACAGGATGACGGTCGAGCGAATGCCGCGTTCGGCCAGGATCATTTCCGGCTTGAGCAGCTCGAGCTGCAGCCGTACGGCGCGCAATTCGCGACGCGTCATGAACTCGGGATCGTTCCACGCCAGCCGGTAGGTCTCGGCGCGTGTCTGCGGGGTATCCGGCACGCCTTTCGAGCGTTCCAGATCCTCGTCCGAATGCGGCAGCGGCGTCCATCCCGCCTTTTCCATGGGAGTCATCGAATCCACCCGTCCAATTCCCTTACTTGCGCCGTCCCGTGACGCAGGCGCGATTGACCCCCATTGAGCCTTAACATAGGGTCCGCGCGACTTTTAAACAGATTAAGGCGCAGCCCCTTAACAGCTTGGTAATGGAGCGAAATCATGTCGAAGCCCGATCTGGCGAGCCTCGAAAAGACCATCGAAAAGGCCTTCGAGGAGCGCGACACGATTTCGACCGCGACGCGCGGCGAGACGCGCGACGCCATCCAGGCGGCGCTCGACCTGCTCGACCGCGGCGTCGCCCGCGTCGCCGAGCGGCGGGACGACGGCAAGTGGCACGTCAACCAATGGCTGAAGAAGGCAGTGCTGCTCTCCTTCCGGCTGAACCCGATGGAGATCATCAAGGGCGGTCCCGGCCAGGCGGTGTGGTGGGACAAGGTGCCATCCAAGTTCGACGGCTGGAGCGAAGTCGACTTCGAGAAGGCCGGCTTCCGCGCCGTGCCGTCCTCGGTCGTGCGCCGCTCGGCCTATGTCGCGCCGGGCGCGGTGCTGATGCCGTCCTTCGTCAATGTCGGCGCCTATGTCGATTCGGGCACCATGGTCGACACCTGGGCCTCGGTCGGCTCCTGCGCCCAGATCGGCAAGAACGTGCATCTTTCCGGCGGCGTCGGCATCGGCGGCGTGCTGGAGCCGATGCAGGCCGGCCCGACCATCATCGAGGACAATTGCTTCATCGGCGCGCGCTCCGAAGTGGTCGAAGGCTGCATCGTGCGCGAAGGCTCGGTGCTCGGCATGGGCGTGTTCATCGGCCAGTCGACCAAGATCGTCGACCGCGCCACCGGCGAGATCTTTTACGGCGAAGTGCCGCCGAATTCGGTGGTGGTCGCCGGATCGTTGCCGGGCAAGCCGCTGCCCAATGGCGAGCCAGGTCCCAGTCTCTACTGCGCCGTCATCGTCAAGCGCGTCGACGCCAAGACCCGTTCCAAGACCTCGATCAACGAATTGCTGCGCGACTGATCCTCCATCACGGAGCGGACGCTAGTGTCTGAAAGATCGCAATTCCTCTGGCTGTTCTTCAGCCTTTCGGGGCGGCTGAGCCCGGTCGCCTATGCGCTGGCCGGGATTTTGCTGGTGCTTGTCCAGTTTTTCCCGTTCTACCAGTTCGCGCGGGTGGAGCTGAACACAAGCGCCAGCCAGAACTGGGCCATGATATGCTGGGGCGTGCTGCTCATCTCGGCCTGGGCAACGTTCGCGGTGACGGCGAAGCGCTTCCATGATTTCGGCAAGCCGACCTATTTTGCGCTGATCTCGCTGATCATCGGTCCCATCCTGCTCATCATCCTTGCCTGTTTCCGCAGCGATCCCGGACCGAACCGCTACGGCAGGCGCACCAACGCGCCGGGCGATAGCTGAGGTCGCCATGCGCTACCGCACGCTCGATCCGACGCGGATCATCGAGACCGCCCAAAGGCTGGAGGAGCGTGTCGCCGAGCGGTTCCCGGAAAGGGGCCTGCGCGCCGTCGCCGCCGAACTGGTGTCGCTGTCGCGGGACCTCGCCAAGGCCGCCAAGCAGCTGGAAGCGCCGATCTGGTGGCTGCGCGGCGTCATCGTCGCGGCCTTCATCGCCGGCGTGGCGATGTTCCTGTTCGTCGGTACCATCCTGCCGCTCGACCGCATTTCGGGCGCCGACGATGCCGTGCAGTCGATGCAGGGCATCGAGGCGACGATCAACACCGTGATCCTGGCGGTGCTCGGCCTGCTGGCGCTGATCCGCGCCGAGGAGCGGATCAAGCGCAAGAAAGTGTTCCGGCAGCTGCACGGGCTGCGCTCGCTGATCCATGTCATCGACATGCACCAGTTGACCAAGGATCCGGCGACGCTGTCGGCCGACTTCAAGCCGACCTCGCACTCGCCCGCCCGCATCACCAACCCCGCCGACCTGGCGCGCTATCTCGACTATTGCTCGGAGATGCTGTCGATCACCGGCAAGATCGCGGCGCTGTTCGCGCAGTCGGTCAATGACGATGTCGTCGTCAACGCGGTCAACGACATCGAGAACCTGTCCTCCAACCTGTCGCGCAAGATCTGGCAGAAGATCACGCTGATCGAGGACCGCCGCTGACCATTTCCGGCCTAAGACCAGGCGGACCGCGCTTTGCCGCTTCCGCCTGACGCACCAGCGCAGTGACGCGTTCGTTGACCGGCGTCGGGGCGCCCGATCGCCTGGCCAGGCGAATGACCGCGCCCTGCAATTCGTCGATCTCGGTCGGGCGGCCGCGTTTGAGGTCGTCCCACATCGACGAGCGCGCCCGAGGATCGATCGCCAGCATGCGGCGCGCCAGAAGCCCGAACAGCCAGTCGGGCAACCGCAGCACTTTCGGCAGCAGCGCCGGCGGCAGGCCGGTGATGCGCGCCGGCGCTATGCCCGCCGCCCTCATCGCGGCGAGCGCCTCGTCGATCTCGGCGGCGAGGATGACTCGCCAGCTTCGGTCGGCCAGTTGCCTCGCCAGCGGCAGGTCGGAGAGCGCCACCAGGGCATTGTTGAGGTTCATCAGCAATTTGCTCCACTGCACCGCCTTCATGTCGGCGCGCGCTTCGACGGCAAGCCCGTCGACGTCGAGCAGACCGGCAAGGCCATCGACGCCATCGTCGATCATCACCTCGCCCTGGCTGGCGCGATGCGCACGCAACGGCGCCTCGCCGTCGGGCGACTGGACGACGTTGAACATGACCATGCCGGTCAGCACCCGCCGTCCAGGGAGCGCGGCGCGCAACCTGTCCGCATTGTCGACGCCGTTCTGCAGGCTGACCACCACGGCATCCGGGCGCCCGTGGGCGGCGATCAGCCCGGCCATCTCCGCGGTTGCGCCGCTCTTCACCGTCACCAGGATGACGTCCGCATCGGGGAGTGCTTCCGCCGGATCGTCCGTGGCCGAAATCGCTCGCGCTTCGACGCGGCGGTCGCGGCCGTCAAGATCGCTGGCGCGCAGCCCGCTTTCGCGCATGGCCTCGACGACGCGGCCGCGGCCGAGGAAGACGACCTTGCGTCCGGCGAGCACCAGGCAGCCGCCGACATAGCAGCCGATGCTGCCGGCGCCGGCTATCGCGATGGTGCTTGTTTCACTGGCCACGCATTCGTCCTCGCTTGGCCCGCAACTTGCTATTATGCATGTCGTTTTCCCGGAAACGCTGCCCACCCTTCCGGGCGACATGCATTTATACGCCACGAAAACCATATTGTCGGCGGCATGACCGGCGATGATCTGCCATCGTGACACGACAAACGCTTTCGACTATCGCTTTGCCCATGACATTGCCGACCGATCCCGCCGCGAATCTTGCCGCCCTGATCCGTTGCCCTTCCGTGACGCCCGCCGAAGGCGGGGCGCTTGCCGCGCTGGAGGGTATGCTGAAGCCGCTCGGCTTCTCGATCGAGCGACCGGTCTTCTCGGAAGACGGCACGCCGGACATCGAAAACCTCTATGCGCGGCGCTCGGGCAACGGCCCGCATCTGATGTTTGCCGGCCATACCGATGTGGTTCCGGTGGGCGACGAGGCGGCCTGGACGCATCCGCCCTTCGCCGCCGAAATCGCCAATGGCGAGATGTATGGCCGCGGCGCCGTCGACATGAAGGGCGGCATTGCCTGCTTCATTGCCGCGGTGGCGCGCCATGTCGCGAAGAATGGCGGGCCGAAAGGCTCGGTGTCGCTGCTGATCACCGGCGACGAGGAAGGACCGGCCATCAACGGCACGACGAAGCTGCTCGACTGGGCGGCGGCCAAGGGCGAGAAATGGGACGCCTCGATCGTCGGCGAACCGACCAATCCGGATGCGCTCGGCGACATGATCAAGATCGGCCGGCGCGGTTCGCTGTCGGGCAGTGTGACCGTCAATGGACGCCAGGGCCATGCCGCCTATCCGCAGCTTGCCGACAACCCGGTGCGCGGGCTCATCAGCCTGGTCGACGCGCTGCTCCATCCGGTGTTCGACAACGGAACCAAGGATTTCCAGCCGACCAACCTCGAAGTGACGTCGATCGATGTCGGCAATCCGGCGACCAACGTCATCCCGGCCAAGGCGACGGCCATTTTCAACATCCGCTTCAACGACACCTGGGATGCGGAGACCGTCCAGGCCGATATCCACAACCGGCTCGACCAGGCCGCCGGGCGCAAGAAATACCGGCCGGGCAAGAAGGCGCCGGTCGAGTACGAGCTTGTCTGGCGCGATCGGCCGAGCCATGTCTTCCTCACGCGTGACGAAAAGCTGATCGATACGCTGGGCAGCTCGGTCAAGGCGGTGGTCGGCAAGACGCCGGCGCTCTCCACCTCCGGCGGTACGTCGGACGCGCGCTTCATCAAGGATTATTGCCCGGTGGTCGAGTTCGGCCTGGTCGGCAAGACCATGCATATGGTGGACGAGCGCGTCGCGCTTGCCGACCTCGAGACGCTGACGCAAATCTACGAACGCTTCATCGAAGACTGGTTCGGACAAGGCCTTTCGTGACCATGCTTTCGGCGGACGAAACCTATGCTTCGCTGGCCGGCGCCTGGCGGCTGATGTTCGGCAAGGCCGACGGCCTGCGCCTGCTCGACCTTTCTGCCGACGGTTTCTGGAATTCCTTCTTCGCCATTGTCGTGGCGGCGCCGGCGCTGATCGTCGGCTGGGTCGGCATCGCCAATGAGATCGGCGATCCGGACGCCTTCGCCGGACGCCTCGGCATGCTGATACGGCTGGCGACCGTCGATATCGGCTCCTGGGTGCTGCCGCTGGTGGCGCTCGCGCTGGTCGCGCCGCGCGCCGGCATCGGCGGCCGCTTCGTCCACTATGTCGTCGCTTCCAACTGGACGTCGGCGATCATCGCCTGGCTGATGCTGCCCTCGGCGCTGCTCAGGCTCTTCCTGCCTTCGACCAGCGACGTGAACAGCCTCGTGTCGCTGTTCCTGTTCGCGCTCTCGATGGTGCTGACATGGCGCATGACCAATGCATCGATCGGCAGGGGCGCCGCCGTAGGCACCACCGTGTTCGTCGGCATGTTCATTGCCTCGCTGCTCGTCCTGTTTGGCTTGCAGGCACTGCTCGGCATCGACATACCGGACGGCACGACGGGTTAGGTCACCGTATCCTCGGCTGCGGCGTTTGGCTCTTGGGTTGCCGCCGCATAATCCACCCCGACGAGAAACAGCCCGTCCGGCGGCGCTACCTGGCCGCAGGCGGCGCGGTCGCATGCTTCGAGCGCCGCCTTGAGATCGGCGGCGCCCCAGGAGCCGTCGCCGACGCGCTTCAGCGAGCCGACCATCGAGCGAACCTGGTTGTGCAGAAAAGAGCGGGCCGAACTGCGCACCTCGATGAAGTCGCCATCGCGGCTGACGTCGAGGCGGTCAAGCGTGCGGACCGGGCTTTCGGCCTGGCACTGGGTGGAGCGGAAGGTGGTGAAATCATGCCGGCCGAGGAGCACCTTGGCAGCCTCATGCATGGCCTCGGCGTCGAGGCGCTTCGGCACCCACCAGATCTTGCCCTTTTCCAGCGCCGCCGGCGCCCGGCGATTGAGGATGCGATAGAGATAGTGGCGGCCGGTGGCGGAAAAGCGCGCGTCGAAACCGTCGGCGACAACGGCCGCATTCAGGACGGCGACGCGCGCGCCGGCCGCCTGCAGATGGGCGTTCACCGCATCGCGCACCTTGTCGCCCGACCACGCTTTGGCCAGGTCGACATGCGCCACCTGGGCAGTGGCGTGCACGCCGGCATCGGTGCGGCCGGCGGCACGTATTCTTACGGCCTCGCCGCAGAACTTTTCGATCGCCTGCTCGATCGCCTGCTGCACCGAGGGCTGGTCGGCCTGATGCTGCCAGCCGGCGAACTGGCTGCCGTCATATTCGATATCGAGCCGAAAACGCGGCATGCCAGCTGTGCTTTCGCCTTAACCTAGGCGGCTAAAGCGGTGAAGGCTGAAGCGTAGACCAGCTTGCCGGTCTCGGGCGCGTCGCCCCAGGCCAGCGCCTGCAGCGCCTCGCCCTGGTACTCGCTTTCGAACTTTCCGGCGCGGGCGTGGGTGTAGCCGAAGCGGCCGTAATAGACCGGATCGCCCAGAACCACGGCCAGCGTCTCGCCGGCTTCCTTGAGCCGCACATGCGCCTCGCGGATCAGCGCGCCGCCGATGCCGGTGCCGTGGAAGGAGGGCTCGACCGCCAGCGGCGCCAGCGCGACAGCGGCGAACTGCTTGGCGCCGTCCTGCACGAAAAGCCGCGAGAAAAGAATATGGCCGACGACCTGGCCGTCTTCCTCGGCAACCAGCTCGACGACGGCATCGCCGCCAGTGACAATCGCGTCGACCAGGCCGGCTTCCGCCTGCTGGCCAAAGGCATGCTCTTCGACGAGGCGGATCGCCTCGCGATCCCGCGGCGTCGCCGCGCGTATCGACATCATGCTCATGTGAGTTTCATTCCTTTTTCGATCTTGGCGCCGCGCAAAAACTCCTGCGCGGCGGCAGGCCTTCCGCCCGCCCGTTGAACTTCGACCAGCCTGACCGCGCCCAACCCGCAGGCGACCGTCAGCCGGTCATCGAGAATTCCTCCCGACTCGCCGACGCCATCCGAGAGCGTCGAGCGAAGCAGTTTCAGCCGCTCCATGCGGCCGCCAATTTCGACCTCGCACCACGCGCCCGGAAAGGGCGAGAGGCCGCGAATGTGATTGTGGACTTCGCCAGAAGGCCGCGTCCAGTCTACGCGTGTCTCCGATTTATCGATCTTTCGGGCATAGGTCACCCCTGCCGTCGCCTGTTGGGTAAATGTCAGACAATTTATCCCCAACTGGGCGAGCGCCTCAACCATCAGCGAAGCGCCCTGAACCATCAGGAGGTCGTGCAATTCGCCGGCCGTCATATCGGGTGCGATGGCGACTTTTTCAACCATTGCCACCGGCCCGGTGTCCAAACCTTCTTCCATGCGCATGATCATCATGCCGGTCTCCGCATCGCCGGCCATGATCGCGCGCTGGATGGGAGCAGCACCACGCCAGCGTGGCAAAAGCGAGGCGTGGCCGTTCAGACAGCCCAACCTCGGCGCGTCCAAAACGGCTTTCGGCAACAGCAATCCGTAGGCGACGACGACCGCGAGATCGGCCCGCAACGCGGCGAAGGCCTGCTGCTCGGCCTCGCCTTTCAGCGATGTCGGCGTGCGCATTTCGAGCCCCAGCCGCTCGGCCTCGCGCTGCACCGGCGAGGGCGTCAGCTCCAGCCCGCGCCGGCCGGCGGCGCGCGGCGGCTGCGTGTAGACGGCCGCGATCTCGTGGCCGGCTTCGGCGATGGCGCGCAAGGTCGGCACGGAAAAATCCGGCGTGCCCATGAAGATGACGCGAAGCGGCATTTTTCTTCCAATATCTGCTTGTGCCCGATGGTGCGCTCAGGAGCCCGCTTCAAACGGGTTTACGAGTTTCAGGTCGAGCCCATCAAAGTCGCGAACATTACGCGTTGCCAGCGTGGCGTCATGCGCCAGACAGATAGCGGCAATCATCGCGTCAGGCAGGCTCATTGGGCGGCCCTTTCGTTCGCGCATGGCCCGTAGCTTGCCGGCAAGACGAGGGGCCGAGTCCGCAAACTCCGCGATGCGACCGGCAAACTGATCCGAGATCAGATGATCCAGGACACGGATATAGCGATCCGACCCAGTCCTGCTCAGAAATCTTTCCGCGCCAAAAGATTGCTCCATGATAACCGGGCCGCACACGTAGAGTTCGAGAACGTCCTGTTTGCGAAGCCATTCGGCGACGATCGGATCGGGCACCGGCTTGCCGGCTTCGGAAATGACGTTGGTGTCGAGGACGATCACTCGAAATCCTCGACCGGGCGACCAAAGTCACGTTTCCTTTCCGCTTCGATTTCGTCCATTATTTCTGCGAACGTCTCGTCGGTGGCGTTTTCAGCGACGAATGCCGAGCGGATCGCATCCCAGGCCGAAACGCTCCGATCCGGCTTTGCCTCTTTTTCCGCGACGATACCTTTGCGCAGAAGATCTATGGCTTTGCCCGACAGGCTCTGGCCACCCTTGCGCGCAGCTTGCTCAATTTCACGCTTCAAAGGCTCGGGAATGCCTCGAATCAACATGTCGCCCACTGGCGTTTCTCCGCTCTGATATCATCGATATCACGATGAGAGCTTACGCTCAAGGCAGTGCGTTTCAAGGCGGGCGTCAGCCCACCATCTTGCCCGGTGCCTTGTCCTTGGCGAGTTTCTTGAACTTCCTCACCACCATGTCGCGCTTCAGCTTCGAGATGTGGTCGATGAACAGCACGCCGTTGAGATGGTCGATCTCGTGCTGCAGGCAGGTGGCCATCAGGCCTTCCGCCTGCATCTCCTGCAACTTGCCGTCGCGGTCGAGATACTTCACCCGCACCGAAGCCGGGCGCTCGACCTCGGCATAATAGTCTGGGATCGACAGGCAGCCTTCCTCATAGACGGAACGCTGGTCGGAACTTTCGAGCACTTCCGGATTGATGAAGACATGCGGCTCCGGCGGCTCGCCTTCCTTGGCGAGGTCGATGACCAGCAGCCGCCGCGGCTCGCCGACCTGGATCGCCGCAAGGCCGATGCCCGGCGCGTCATACATGGTGTCGAGCATGTCGTCGGCGAGCTTGCGCAAATCGGCATCGACGCGCTCGACCGGCTCGGAAACCTGGCGCAGGACCGGATCGGGAAGGATGATGAGAGGCTTGATCGACATGGCGTCTCACCTAAGACCTCGCTTGAAAAGCGTCAACCGGGGCATCTTTGGCTTGTTCACGTTTTGATCTGTGCCAGGAGGCCGAATCGGTTATGGTGGCCAAATGAACGACATGACCTCCATGCTTTCCGAGCCCATCGCGTGGCTTGGCGCCACGACCATCACGCTTGGCCAGGCGCTGGCTTTCGGCGCAATCCTCCTGCTTGCGCTGTTCGTGGCGCTCGTGGTCGCCTTGTGGCGCGCGGCCGGGGCGCGCGCGGTGGCGGCTGCCGAAGCCGCCGACCATGCCCGCGATGCCGAGGCGAGGATGGCCGACATTATGCAGGCGCAGGCCGAGATGCAGGGGCGCATGGGCGCGATCGCCGAAGTGTTCGGGGCACGGCAGGCCGAGCTCACCCAGTCGCTCGGACAACGGCTCGACGCCATGACCGGGCGTCTCGGCCAGACCATGGCCGAGCAGACCAAGTCGACGCATGAGAGCCTGGCCAAGCTGCAGGAGCGGCTGGCGGTGATCGACACCGCGCAGGGCAACATCCAGTCCCTGGCCGGCCAGGTCGTGCAACTGCAGGCGATCCTTTCCAACAAGCAGACGCGCGGCGCCTTCGGCCAGTCGCGGATGGAGGCGATCGTCGCCGACGGCCTGCCGCACGGCGCCTACGAATTCCAGGCCAGTCTGAGCAATGGCAGCCGGCCCGACTGCCTGGTGCGGATGCCGAACGGCGCGCCGATGCTGGCCGTCGACGCCAAGTTCCCGCTGGAAGCCTGGAACGCCATCCGGGCCGCCGAGGGCGCCGACATGCAGAAGGCGGCGGCGCAGGCTTTTCGGCGTGACATCGAGATACATATCCGCGATATCGCCGAAAAATATCTGATCCAGGGCGAGACGCAGGACACCGCCTTCATGTTCGTGCCGTCGGAATCGGTGTTCGCCGAAATCCACGAGAATTTCGAGGCGGTGGTGCAGAAGGCGCACCGCGCCCGCGTCGTCATCGTCTCGCCCTCGCTGCTGATGCTGTCGATCCAGGTCATCCAGTCGATCCTGAAGGACGCCCGCATGCGCGAGCAGGCGCATCTGATCCAGGGAGAGGTCATCCGTCTGATGGAGGACGTGGCGCGGGTCGACGAGCGGGTGCGCCGGCTGCAGACGCATTTCGGCCAGGCGACCAAGGACATCGACGACATCCTGGTCTCGACGTCGAAAGTGACCAAGCGCGGCCAGAAGATCGAGGCGCTGGAGTTTGCCGAGGGCGAGGCCGAGCTGCCGCGCAACGGGCCGGCCAAGGTCGAGGCCGGGGCGCGCGTGGCTGATTCCAAGACCGGCCAACTCAGGCTGCGAGTCGTCGAGGGAGACGAGTAGTCGCGGAAGATTCGGCCAATCGCCAAGGCTCGCGCCGGCGGGCCGATCCGATAGCGCTATTGCTCTTCCGTCGTCGCCATGCCCTCGAATTCCGGAAGCCAGCGCAGGGCCGACCGGTGCCATTTCTGCTGTCTGGGAACCAAGTCCTGACGCTGCCGCGCGGTCCCGACCCTGATCCCATAAACCTTCGGACCATCGCCGACCGACGTTGCATAAAGATGCGAGCCGCAGTCGGCACAAAAAGCCTGGGCGCGCCTGGCGCCGCTTGCCACGACCTTGATGTAGATCTTCGGCGCGCCCCTGGTGATCCGGTAGTCGCTTTCCGGCGCCGGAACGGTGACCCGAAAGGCCGTGCCGGTCAGCTGCTGGCAGTCGGTGCAGTGGCAGATCGAGGTCTTTTGCGGATCGACCTCCGCCTCATAGGCGATCGCGCCGCAGTGGCATCCGCCGTCGATCTTCATCAGCTTTCCTCCTCACGAAGTTCGTTGCGTTGAACCTAACTCTCGTCCGAAGCCTCGGCGATGGCCTCGCGCCGCTGCTCCCATGTGCCAGTCGTTTGCGGCTTGACGAAGAGCCTGGATATCTGCGGCATTTCCTGCTTCAGCCTTGCCTCCAGGCGCTCGACGCAGGCCTCGATCTCGGGCGCGGTGAGATGATCCTCGAATTCGATGCTCAAACCCGCGACGATTTCCTCCGGCCCGATATGGACGCTCAGGATTCCGTTCGCCCGCTGGACCGCCGGATCCTCCTGGACCATCGCCAGCACCTTCTTCTGCACTTCGGACGAGGCAGGTTCACCGAGCAGCAGGCCCTTGCTCTCGCGCGCCAGGAAGATAGCCGTGGCGCCCAGGATGATGGCGATGCCGATCGAGCCGACGCCGTCGAGCTCGGGGATTTCCAGAAGTTCGGCGGACAGGATGCCGGCGAAGGCGACGATAAGGCCAAGCAGCGCGGCGCTGTCCTCGAACAGCACCGTGTAGACGCTCGGATCCTTGCTCGATTGCACAGCCTGCAACCAGCCTTGCTTACCCTTCTGCTGCCGGAACTCCTTCAGCGCCACCAGCCATGAGCTGCCCTCGAAGACGAAGGAGAGGGCAAGCACGATGTAGTTGACCTTGGCATTGACGACCGGTTCGGGCGCCATGATGTGGATGACGCCCTCATAGAAGGAAACGCCGGCGCCGAGCGCGAACACCAGAAGCGCCACGATGAAGCTCCAGAAATAGAGCTCGCGTCCGTGGCCGAGCGGGTGGGTACGGTCGGGCGGCCGCGCGGCGCGGTGCATGCCGTAGAGCAGGAGCCCGCCATTGCCAGTGTCGACCAGCGAATGCACGCCTTCCGACAGCATGGAGGACGAACCGGTGAAGAACGCCGCCGCGAATTTGGTCAGCGCGATCGCCAAATTGCCGGCGAGCGCGGCATAGATCACTCGTCTTGACCCGCTATGTCCTGCCATTCGATCTCCCGGCGCGCCCGAGCATTGATGCCCGCCCAGGCGAAACTCCACAGACAATGCGCCAGGCAGTCCGAAGTTCAAGCCACCATAGCGCGCTCGAGCCAGCATGGCGTCGGGAAACCGGTTGACATCCGGCTGGACGGCTTCGCAAGCGAGGCGGGGCCTCTTGCGGTCCGGCATTTCTCTTGTTTCACTTGCACGTCCACAATCGGAGGAGCGAATCATGGCTAAAGGTGCGATGAAGGCGGGCAAGGAAGCCCGCAAGCCGAAGAAGGACGCCAAGAAGCCCGCTGCGGCCCCGGCTCCGAAGGCGCCGCCGGTCAAGGCGATGCGCATAAAGGAAAAGTAAGCGGCCGAAATTCGGTCGATCCGGCTCAATGCAGACTTTGAACCGGCGGCATGACAGTGCTGCCGGTGTTTTGTTGATCGGGAAACAGGCCACCCCATATCAAGGGCGAGGACGACCTCGCTTCCCCGAAAACCGGCCGGGACGACCCGCCACCAAGCATCTCAAGCGATGCCGGAATGACGGAGTGTCTTCGATGTCTTGGATTCTTCTTTTCTTCGCCGGCCTGTTCGAGATCGGCTGGGCGATCGGCCTCAAATATACCGACGGCTTCTCGAAGCCGCTGCCGACCCTTCTCACCATTGCCTCGATGATCGTCAGCCTCGGCCTGCTCGGGCTGGCGCTGAAGACGCTGCCCGTCGGCACGGCCTACGCGGTGTGGACCGGCATCGGCACCGTCGGCACGGCGCTGCTCGGCATCTGGCTGCTCGGCGAGCCGCGACGATTGTCCGGCTCGCCTGTATCGGCCTGATCGTCTGTGGCATCGTCGGGCTGAAACTGGTCGCCTAAAAGCGCGTCGCGTCGAAGCGGATTCACGCGACGCGCTTTAAATTAGCCCGTTATCCGCAGCATAAACGCGTTCAGGGCCGCTTTCGGCGACCCTGAACCTTTTTTCCTGGAATTGCTCTAGCGGGCGGAGAAGCCCGGAGGCGTGCGGCCGACGCGTGCCTTGCGAGCGGCGTAGCGTGCGTCACGCTTGGCCTTGCGCGCGGCCTCATCGGCAAGTTCGAAAGCGATGCGCTCGGAGTCCTCGGCCTCGCGGCGCTTGGCCTCTTCGGCCGCCGCTGCTTCCGCCGCAAGACGCGCCGCTTCAGCAATCGCCTCGCGCTCGGCCTTCTGGGCCGCTTCGCGCGCCAGCTTTTCCTGCTTCAGCCTTGCCTTTTCCGCCTCGCGGATGGCGCGGGCCTCAAGGATAGCCTTGCGTTCGGCCTGGCGAGCCAGCACTGTCGGATCATCCGCCGCCGGTTTTGCCTTGAAGCGCTCGAGCAGCGCCTTCTTTGCCTCGTTCGCGGCATTGCGCCGCTCGAAAATGTCTTTTTCCCTGTAGATAGCCAAGTGCACTTCCCTGCAGTCTATTCGCGACGCTTACATACGCGTGAAAGCGGCAAGTTCAAGCGCCAAAACGGTATACCAGCCATGAAAAATCCGGGCTTGTTGCCGAAGGGATACGGCTCGGCAGCGTGCGATGCACTGTTCACAGATCGCACCTCTGGCGGGCAGAACGGTAGATGGCTACCTCTAGTACAGACAAGCAACACCCATATGAACACCTCAGGATAAAACCAGATGGAACTCGGTCTCTACACTTTCGCCGATGTCAGCCCGGAGCCGGGTGTCGGCGCGATTGGCCCGCATGAGAGGCTGCGCAACCTCATCGAGGAAATCGAGCTGGCCGACCAGGTCGGCCTCGATGTGTTCGGCCTCGGCGAGCATCACCGCCCCGACTATGCCGCCTCGGCTCCGGTCGTGGCGCTGGCCGCGGCGGCCGAGCGCACGAAACGCATCCGCCTGACCAGCGCGGTCACGGTGCTTTCCTCCGACGATCCGGTGCGCGTCTTCCAGCAATTCGCGACGCTCGACCTTCTGTCCGGCGGCCGCGCCGAGATCATGGCCGGGCGCGGCTCCTTCATCGAATCCTTCCCGCTGTTCGGCTACAATCTCGAGGACTATGACGAGCTCTTCGCCGAGAAGCTCGACCTGTTGCTCGCCATCCGCGACCAGGTGACAGTGACGTGGCAGGGCAAGCTGCGCGCGCCGATCAACGGCCGCGGCGTCTATCCGCGACCGTTGCAGGAAAAACTGCCGGTCTGGATCGCCATCGGCGGCACGCCGCAATCCGCCGCCCGCGCCGGCGTGCTCGGCCTGCCGCTGGCCCTGGCCATCATCGGCGGCGAGCCGGCGCGTTTCGCGCCGCTGTTCGATATCTATCGCGAGGCGGCGCGGCGCGCCGGCACCGACCCGGCAACGCTTGCCACCAGCATCAACGTGCACGGCTTCATCGCCCAGACGACCGAACAGGCCGCCGACGACTTCTATGGACCGCAGGCCGAAGTAATGAACCGCATCGGCCGCGAGCGCGGCTGGGGCCCAACCTCGCGCGCCCATTTCGACCAGGCGCGCGGACCCAACGGCGCGCTCTTCGTCGGCAATCCTGAAACTGTGGCGGAAAAGATCGTCGCCCAGCACAAGATCTTCGGCAACGACCGCTTCCTGCTGCAGATGGCGATCGGCACCATGCCGCATGCCAAGATCATGAAGGCGATCGAGCTCTACGGCACCAGGGTGGCACCGATCGTGCGCAAGGAAACGGCGAAGGCCGCGCCCGCCATCTTGGCGCCGGTCGCCTGAGCGGCAGTCGAAGCCGGTCTCCGGATGCTAGAGAAATTCCAGGAAAAGTGTGAGCGGTTTTCCGTCCGGAATTGCGTAGAAACAAAGAGATAGAGCGGTTCGCCGTTTCCGTGAAACGGTGAAACGCGCTAGGCCTCTGGATGCCCGGCGCCGACGGCCATCATTTCGGCATGGAACGTCTCGGTTGCCTCATCGGCCGGGAATATGCACTCGACACGCAGTTCCTGGGCGGCGACGGTTTGCGGCTCGATCTGTCGTCGCGAAAGCCTGCCCCGTATTAGGCCAGGCCGGCGCGGCGACTCAATTACACGTCATGTAATAGCGCGACCGCATGAGCGATGCCGGGGAAAGCCGGCTCATGGAACCTTGCCCGGAACTCCCGCGTTTCGCGCAGAAGCCTGCCATGCATTCATTGTTTGGGTGACGGGCTGCAAGGGGAACCGATGAAAACCGAACCGATTGCTTCGGGCGCGAGCGTTGCCGAAAGCCCTGATCCGCGTGCCAACGCCCGGGCGGACATGCGCTTGACGCGGTCGCTGGTGATCGGGATTTTCATTCTGCTGACGATCGCAGCGCTCTACTTCGCCCGTGACTTCTTCATGCCGGTGATCCTCGCCTTCCTGCTGGCGCTGACGCTGACGCCGATCGTGCGCTTCCTGCGCAAGCACGGCGTACCGGAGGTGGTTTCGGCGACGTTGCTGGTGCTGCTTTCCATCTTTGTTTTCGTCGTCGCGGGCTATCTGCTCAGCGGTCCGGTCATCGACCTCATCAACAACTCCTATTCGATCGGCCAGCAGCTCACCGAGCGGCTGGCACCGTTCAAGCGGCCGCTCGAACGGGTGATGGATCTCGCGCATCAGCTCGAGGCGCTGACCGAGACTTCGCAGGAGCCAGGCGTGCAGCGGGTCGCGGTGGCGCCTTCCGGCGTTCTGTCCACGGCGGCCAGCAATATCCTGGAAGCCGGCACCTCGATCACCATCGTCTTCGTGCTGTCGCTGTTCCTGCTCGCCTCGGGCACGCTGTTCTACGAGAAGATCGTGCAGTCCTTCACCAGCATGACCCAGAAGAAGCGGGCGCTGCGCGTGGTCTATGACGTCGAGCACGAAATCTCGCACTATCTGCTTACCGTTGCCCTGATCAATGCCGGCCTCGGCACGACAATCGGGCTGGGCCTCTGGGGGCTCGGCATGCCCACCCCGCTGGTCTGGGGCGCGGCGGCGGCGCTGCTCAATTTCCTGCCCTATGTCGGCGCGCTGATGACCGTCCTGCTCGTCGCCATCATCGCGCTGATCAGCTTCGACACGATCGCCTATGCGCTGCTGCCGCCGGCTTTCGTGGTGTTGTGCGATATCGTCGAAGGCCAGTTCGTGACGCCGACGGTGGTCGGGCGGCGCCTTGAGATCAACGCGGTGGCGATCTTAATCGCCATCGCCTTCTGGTCATGGCTATGGGGCTTCGTCGGCGCGCTGATGGCGGTGCCGCTGCTGGTCGTCATCAAGGTCTTCTGCGACCATTTCGAGGGCTTGAGCCATGTCGGCAACTTCCTCGCGGCGCAGCAGTCCATGGCCGTGGACGAGGAAGCGACCGAGAACAATCATAAATCCGCGCCCTGAAACCCTGGCATAATCTCAAACCTCGCACATTGTTTGCGGCACCGCGTTTGCGGCACCGCCGGCGAGTGCCTATATCGGACCGGTCAAGCCGGACCTGTCCCCTGAATGAGCGACTTCGATCTCGATGGCTATTTCGCCCGGATAGGCTATGACGGGCCAACCGACGTTTCGCTCGCCACGCTGCAGGCGCTGCACGCAATCCACCCGCGGGCGATCCCGTTCGAGAACATCGACGCCTTGATGAGCGTTTCCGTCGGCCTCGACGTCGCTTCGCTGCAGGACAAGATTTTCAGCCAGGGCCGCGGCGGCTATTGCTTCGAGCACAATCTGATCTTCATGCATGCGCTTGACGCGCTGGGGTTCATGGTCAGCGGACTTGCCGCCCGCGTGCTCTGGGGCCAGCCTGATGACGCCATTACGGCGCGCAGCCATATGCTGCTGCGCATCGAGCTCGGCGGCCGTGCCTATATCGCCGATGTCGGCTTCGGCGGCCTGACGCTGACGGCGCCGTTGCTGCTGGAGCCGGGCCTCGAACAGCAGACGCCGCACGAGGCCTTCTGCGTCGTCGGAACCGGCGACCGTTTCCGCCTGCAGGCCAATATCGGCGGTGATTGGCGCACGCTCTACCGCTTCGACATGAGCCAAGCCTATGAGGTCGATTACCGGGTCGCCAGCCATTTCTTGTCGACGCATCCGAGCTCGCATTTCCTGACCACGCTGGTGGCCGCGCTCGCCTTGCCCGACCGGCGCTATGCGCTGCGCAACAACCGGTTGTCGACACATCATGCCGGCGGCCGCAGCGAGCAGCGCGAAATCGCGATGGCCGCCGAACTCGCCGACGTGCTGGAGAACCAGCTCGCCATCGTCATTCCCGACCGCGCCGCCTTCGAGACAAGGCTGCGGGAAAAACGCATCGTGGAGACCTGACCAATGACGGACCTTTCGGTTCTCGACCTGTCGCCGATCACGCAAGGCAGCACCGCAACGCAGTCGCTCGCCAATTCGCTCGACCTTGCCCGCCATGCCGAGCGGCTGGGCTACAAGCGTTACTGGCTGGCCGAGCACCACAACATGCCGGGCATTGCGAGCGCCGCGACGTCCGTCGTGATCGCGCATGTCGCCGGCGGCACCAAGTCGATCCGCGTCGGCGCCGGCGGCATCATGCTGCCCAACCATGCGCCACTGGTGATCGCCGAGCAGTTCGGCACGCTGGCCGCGCTTTTTCCCGGCCGCATCGACCTCGGTCTCGGCCGCGCGCCGGGCACCGACATGCTGACCGCGCGAGCGCTGCGCCGCAACCTGGAGTCCACCGATAACTTCCCGCAGGACGTGGTCGAGCTGATGGGCTATTTCCAGCCGGCCGAGGAAGGCCAGCGCATCCGCGCGGTGCCCGGCGAAGGCCAGACCGTACCGGTCTGGATCCTCGGCTCCAGCCTCTATGGCGCGCAGCTCGCGGCACTTCTCGGCGTGCCTTACGCCTTCGCCTCGCATTTCGCGCCGGCCGAGCTCGACCATGCGCTGGAGGTTTATCGCACGCGGTTCCAGCCCTCGGCGCAGCTCGACAAACCCTATGTCATGCTCGGTCTCAATGTCTTTGCCGCGCCGACCGACGCCGAAGCGAAGCTTCTGTTCAGCTCGCTGCAGGAGGCCTTCGTCAATCTGCGCAGCGGCCGGCCCGGCCAGTTGCCGCCGCCGGTCGAGAATTACGACCGCGATCTCGATTCCGTCGCGAAGACCATGCTTGCCCAGGCGCTGTCCTGCGCCGTCGTCGGTTCGCCGGAAACGGTGCGCCAGGGCATCGACGCCTTCATAGGCCGCACCGGCGCCGACGAATTGATGGTGACGGCGCAGTGCTTCGATCACGCGGCGCGCGTGCGTTCCTTCGAGATCCTCGCCGACGTGCACAAATCGATGTCGAAGGCGGCCTGAGAGGGCCGCTTTTGAATGACACACCGGTCTGCTAAGGGCGCGGACGGCTTTTCCTCAACAAAGAGTTCCCCCGTGACCCACGACCTCGACGACCGCATGCATTTTGCCATCGACCTGGCGCGGCGCGCCGGCGAGCTGGGCCTCAAATATTTTCGCGACCTCGACAATTTGACCGTCGAGAGCAAGGGCCATCAGGACCTGGTTTCCGAAGGCGACCGCGAGGTCGAGCTGTTCATCCGCGCGGCAATCGCCGAGGCCTATCCGCAAGACGGCATCGTCGGCGAGGAGCACGCGGCCGTGGCCGGAACAACCGGTCATGTCTGGGTGATCGACCCGATCGACGGCACCGCCAATTTCGTGCGCGGCATTCCCGCCTGGTGCGTGGTGATCGCCTGCGCCAGGAATGGCGAGACGGAGGTCGGCGTCATCCATGAGCCTTCGACCGACGAGACCTTCTACGGCCGCCTCGGCGGCGGCGCCTTCCTCAACGGCAAGCCGATCAAGGCCAGCAATGCGGCGTCGCTTTCCGAGGGCGCCGTCGGCACCGGGCTTTCCAACCGCGTTTCGACCACGAATGTCGTCGTGCTCATCGGCCTGATCATGGGCGAAGGCGGCGTCTTCTACCGCAATGCTTCTGGAGCGCTGATGCTTGCCTATGCGGCGTCCGGCCGGCTGCTCGGCTATATCGAGGAGCACATGAATGCCTGGGATTGCCTGGCCGGCATGCTGCTGATCGAGGAGGCCGGCGGCACGGCGCTGAAAGCGGACCCCAAGACCGTGATCGGCAAAGGCACCCGCGTGATCACCGGCGGCAAACACATCTTCCCCAGGCTGCAGCTGCTTTGCGAGGCCGCCTTCGGATTTACGCGCTGACGGTCTGCGCGACCGCTCCCAGCGGCCGGCAGGAATTGCGGATCATCAGCCGGCCCTTGAGGACGAGCTTGCGTGGCGGCGCGTCGCGATTGCCGGCCAGCCGGTCGAGCAGAAGGTTCGCCGCCTGCTCGCCGATCGCCTGCACGGGCTGCGCCACGGTGGTCAGCTGCGGCACGAACACGTCCGACCAGGGAAAATCGTCGAAGCAGGCGACCGAGATGTCCTCGGGGCAGGATAGGCCGATGTCGCGGATCGCCTTCATGGTGCCGATCACCATCGGGTTGTTGGCCGAGAAGATCGCGCTTGGCCGGTCGTGCAGCGACAAGAGCTGCATGGTCGCGTTGTAGCCGTCGATCTCGTGGAAATTGCCGGAGCGCACGAGTTCCTCGGCCACCGGCAGGCCGGCGGCCTGCAGCGCCTCGCGGTAGCCGATCATGCGGTCATGCATGGGGGATATGTCGGAGGTGCCGGTGATGTAGCCGATGCGCCTATGGCCAAGATGGATCAGATAGGTGACGGCGTCGAACACGGCGCGCTGGTTGTCCAGCACCACCGCATCGGTGTCGACGCCTTCGCAGAGACGGTCGAGCAGCACCACCGGCACATTGGCGTCCTCGACGATGCTCTTCAAAATGCCGCCGTCGCCGACGCGGGCCACGATCAGCCCGTCGACCATGCGGTCGAGCAGCAGGCGTATCTGCTCGTCCTGCGTGTTCAAATCCTCGTCCGTGCAGCACAGCATGACGGCATAGCCGGCGCGGTCGAACGCCTGCTGGATGACCGAGACGACATCGGTGAAGAACGGATTGGTGATGTGCGGCACCGTGAGCCCGATGGTCCGCGTGGTGCCCATCTTGAGGCTGCGGGCAATGGCGTTGCGCTTGTAGCCGATGTCGCGGATCGCCTGCTCGATGCGCTGGGTAAGCTCGGGACTGACGGTGGCGGTGCCGTTGAGCAATGCCGACACGGTGGCCACGGACACACGCGCCGCTTCCGCCACATGCAGCATGGTCGGCGCCGTGGATTTCCGCTGGTTTTTCCGCCCTGACACCGTCATTTTCGAAACGTTTAGCCACCCTTATTTGGCTAAACCTACGTAAACCCGGTGTTTTTCGCAAGAATTGAAATGCATCAATCCTCAGTGAGGAGATAGGCGCTTGACACATTCGAAACGTTTAGATTAGCGTTCGGGCAGTCGAAGACGACGGAGGGAGGCCGTCCTTTTGCCATGCAGCGCGCTGATTCCATCACGACTGGCATTGCGGCCGCCGACGGTCCCGCCGTCGTCCTGAGCGCGACCGGCATTTCCAAGCGATTTGGCGGCATCGCCGCGCTGTCCGATGTGAGCCTGGACCTCAGGCCCGGCGAGGTGCATGCGCTGATGGGCGAGAACGGCGCCGGCAAGTCGACGCTGATGAAGATCCTCTCCGGCGTCTATACCGATTACGAAGGCGCCGTGGCGATCGACGGCCAGGCGGTGCGTTTCACCGGCGTCCGCGACGCCGAGGATGCCGGCATCGCCATCATCCACCAGGAGCTCAACCTCGTTCCCGAGCTCAGCGTCGCCGACAACATCTTCCTCGGCCGCGAAAAGCTGATCGCCGGGCTGGTCGTCGACCGCAAGGCGAGCAGCCGCGCCGCCAGCGCGCTGCTGCAGCGGCTGGGCATCGAGCTCGATCCGGAAGCGCGGGTCGGCACGCTCAGGGTCGGCGAGCAGCAACTGGTGGAGATCGCCAAGGCGCTGTCGAAATCGGCGCGCATCCTGATCATGGACGAGCCGACCTCGGCGCTGTCGCCGGCCGAGTGCGAGAGGCTGTTCCGCATCATCGGCCAGCTTGCGGCAAGCGGCGTCGCGATCGTCTATATCTCGCACCGCATCGACGAGGTGATGCATCTGACAAGCCGGGTGACGGTGCTGCGCGACGGGCGCCATGTGATGACTGAGGACATGGCGGGACTGGGCGAAGACGCCATCATCTCGGCCATGGTCGGGCGCGACCTCCTCGCTTCCTCCGGCCACGAAGGCGGCCCCGGCGACAAGGTGGTGCTCTCGGTCAGGGACCTGTCGCTGTCGAAGCCCGACCGGCATGGCTGGCGCACGGTGATCGACGGCGTCGGCTTCGACCTCGCCGCCGGCGAGATCCTCGGCATCGGCGGGCTGCTGGGTTCCGGCCGCACCGAGATCCTGGAAGCGATCTTCGGCTCCAGCGGCGGCCGCACCGGCGGCGAGATCCGGCTCGACGGCGCGCCGGTCGAGATCGGCTCGCCGCGCGAGGCCCGACGGCTCGGCATCGCCCTGGTGACCGAGGACCGCAAGACGCAAGGCCTGCATCTCCAAGCCTCGATTACCGACAATGTCGCCCTGCCTCTGGTCGGCGCGCTGGCGCGCTTCGGCCTGCGCTCGCGCTCGGGCGAGCAAGGTCTTGCGCGAGAGGCGGTCAGGGCGCTCGGCATACGCTGCGAAAGCATCGAGCAGGCCGCCGGCACGCTGTCGGGCGGCAACCAGCAGAAGGTGGTGATCGGCAAATGGCTGGCGACGCGGCCGCGCGTGCTTCTGCTCGACGAGCCGACGCGCGGCATCGATGTCGGCGCCAAGCGCGAAATCTACGACCTCATCTTCAAGCTCGCCGGCGACGGTTTGGCGATTGCCGTGATCAGCTCCGAACTGCCCGAGCTTCTGCATCTCGCCGACCGCATCCTGGTCATGGCGGAGGGCCGCCAGCGCGGCATCCTGTCCCGCGCCGAAGCCAGCGAGGAAGCGATCATGCGGCTCGCCGCGCCGAGACGCACAGCGAGATCCGCCGCATGAACCTCATCAGCCTTCTCTCCCGCACCAAGCTTTACTGGGGGCTGATCGCCATCTTCCTGATCGGCGTGTTCGGCTCGCCGATCAGTTCCAAGGGCAACAACATCTTCTTGTCCTACGGCAACCTGCTCGACGTGCTGCGCCAGGTGTCGACCACCGGCCTCATCGCCACCGGCATGACGGCGGTGATCCTGACCGGCGGCATCGATCTTTCCGTCGGCTCGCTGATGGCGATCTGCTCGGTCGTCTGCGCCATGCTGCTGACGGTGCCGGGCGTCACGCCGTCGGCGGCGCTCGGCGTGCCGACAACGGCGCTGGTCGCCTTGTGCCTCGGCGCGCTCGTCACCCGCTTCATCCTGCTCAACATCGAGAAATCCCGCGCCGGCGCCGAAGCCGGCCGCGAGGTGCGGCTGGACAAGGCGCGCGGGCTGGTCATCCCGGGCGTGGTCGGCGTCATCCTATGCTGCCTTTCGCTGTGGTACCTGCTGCCGCAGGTCGAGACCAAGTTCGGTGTGCTCGGCGTGCTTCTGGTGGCGCCTTGCGTCGGCCTTCTGTTCGGCACCATCAACGGCTTCATCATCGTCGCCGGGCGGCTGCAGCCCTTCATCGTCACGCTGGCGATGATGGTGACGGCGCTCGGCATCGCAAGGCTGACCGCCGGCCAGAACAATGCGGTGCTGCCGGTCTATACCGGTTCCAATGCCACCGCCGAATTCGAGATCCTGCGCTCGCTGGTGTTTGGCGTCGTGCCTATGCCGGGCCTGTTCTTCCTCGGCGCGATCGTGATCTACGGCGCGGTGCTGCGCTTCACGCCCTTCGGCCGCTATGTCTACGCCATCGGCGGCAATGAGGAGGCGGCGCGGCTTTCGGGCATCGCCGCCGGGCGCGTCAAGATCGCCACCTATGCGGTGTCCGGCCTGCTCGCCGGCATCGCGGCGGTGCTTTACGTGGCGCAGTACCGGCAAGGCAAACCCGATGCCGGCGCGGGGCTCGAGCTCGACGCCATCGCCGCCGTGGTCATCGGCGGCACCAGCCTGATGGGCGGGCGCGGCAGCCTGATCGGCACCTTCTGCGGCGTGCTGATCTTCGGGCTGCTGTCCAACATCCTGCAACTGCACAACATCAATTCCAACCTTCAGCTGGTGCTGAAGGGGGCGATCATCATCGGCACCGTGCTCGTGCAGGAGCGCAACGCCGGCGACCTTCTCAGCTATCTGCGCCTGCCCAACGGACGGGCGGCGCAAAAGGAAACGGCCGCGGCCAAGCGACCGTCACAGGAGACCTCGTCTCTATAATCCGGAGGAAACAGGACCATGAAACGACGTGATATGCTGAAGCTCGCCACTTTCGCGGCGGCACTTCTGACGACCACCGCAATCTTGTCCGGCAACCATGCCTTTGCCCAGGACAAGAAGTGGAAGATCGGCTTCTCGCAGGTGACGACCATCGAGCCCTGGCGCGCCCAGTTCAACAAGGACATCATCGCGGAAGCCGCCAAGCATCCGGACGTCGAGCTGATCATCACCGACGGCGAGGACAAGACCGAAAAGCAGGTCGCCGATGTCGAGAACCTGATCCGCCAGGAAGTCGACGCGCTGCTGGTGTCGCCGAAGGAATCGGCCGGGCTCACCGGCGTGGTGCAGCAGGCGATCGACGCCAAGATCCCGGTCTTCGTGCTCGACCGCAATGTCGACACCAAGGATTACACGCAGTTCGTCGGCGGCGACAACGCGCTGATCGGCCGCGCCGCGGGCGAATACGCCGTCGAGCTCCTCGGCGGCAAGGGCAAGGCGGCCGGCAACGTCGTCGAGATCTGGGGCGGCATGGGAACGCAGCCGGCGCATGACCGCCATGACGGCTTCCATGAGTTCACCGACAAGGAGCCGGGCATCAAGTACCTGCTCGACCAGCAGTCGGGCGACTGGAAGCAGGACCAGGCCTACAACATCATGGCCAACGCGCTGAAGACCAACGAGAAGATCGACCTCGTCTACGGTCACAACGATCCGATGGCCTATGGCGCCTATCTCGCGGCCAAGGATGTCGGGCGCGAAAAGGACATCAAGTTCATCGGCATCGACGGCCTGCCCAACGAAGGCGTGCAGATGGTGAACAAGGGCGAGCTGACGGCGACCTTCACCTATGTCACGCCGGGCGCCGAGGGCCTGCGCCAGGCGATCAAGTTCCTGAATGGCGAGAAGGTCGAGAAGACCATCACGCTGCCGACGGAAAAGGTCACCAAGGACAACGCCGCCAAGATTCTCAAGGACAACGGGCTCTAAGCCCGGGATACCCTGCCGGGCCACGCGCCCGGCAGGGCTTTTGCCAGGGCGCCGGGCGCTCTTCAAATCTCGTCGCCAGGTTCCGAAAACCATGGCGGCAACGCGGATTTCCGGCGCTTTCGCGACCGAAAGTCACGCCCGCCAGGGCAAGCCGTGCCCTGCCCGGAAGGCCCATCCGCGCGCCGTCAACCGCGCCTGTTTCAAAAAAGCGATCCGGAACAATGCGATAGCGCAATCTGGCGCCGGTCCTGCCGCAAGGCGCGGCGGCTCGCCTTCCGGCCCGCGCCGAGACGACGGACACCTTGCGCAGAATGCTTGCGCCTTGTGTCGCCTGTTCTTATATACGCGCCAGCCGTCCGGCCTCGAAAAGCGGGGACCGCGATGGGATTTCTTGTGAACAGGGGCTTTCGTCGGAACGCCTTTTGAAGGGTCCTGAGAGCCTGCTTAGAGGAGAGACTAGAACAATGGCAAAAGTTATCGGTATCGATCTCGGCACCACCAATTCCTGTATCGCCATCATGGATGGCAAGGACCCCAAGGTGATCGAGAACGCTGAGGGCGCGCGCACGACGCCTTCCATCGTCGCCATCTCGAATGACGGCGAACGTCTCGTCGGCCAGCCGGCCAAGCGCCAGGCGGTCACCAATCCGGAAAACACCATCTTCGCGGTCAAGCGCCTGATCGGCCGCCGCTATGACGACCCGGTGACGGAGAAGGACAAGAAGCTTGTCCCCTACAAGATCGTCAAGGGCGACAATGGCGACGCGTGGGTCGAGGCCGGCGGCAAGAAGCAGTCGCCCAGCCAGATCTCGGCCATGATCCTGCAGAAGATGAAGGAGACGGCGGAAGCCTATCTCGGCGAGAAGGTCGAGAAGGCGGTCATCACCGTTCCGGCCTATTTCAACGACGCCCAGCGCCAGGCGACCAAGGACGCCGGCAGGATCGCCGGCCTCGAGGTGCTGCGCATCATCAACGAGCCGACGGCCGCGGCGCTCGCCTATGGCCTGGAGAAGAAGGACGGCAAGACCATCGCCGTCTATGACCTTGGCGGCGGCACCTTCGATATTTCCGTGCTGGAAATCGGCGATGGCGTGTTCGAGGTGAAGTCGACCAACGGCGACACCTTCCTCGGCGGCGAAGACTTCGACATGCGGCTCGTCGAGTATCTGGCGGCCGAGTTCAAGAAGGAACAGGGCATCGACCTGAAGAACGACAAGCTTGCCCTGCAGCGCCTCAAGGAAGCCGCGGAAAAGGCCAAGATCGAGCTGTCGTCGACGACGCAGACCGAAATCAACCTGCCCTTCATCACCGCCGACGCCAGCGGCCCGAAGCACCTGACGATGAAGCTCACCCGGGCGAAGTTCGAAAGCCTGGTCGAGGATCTTGTGCAGCGCACGATCGAGCCCTGCAAGGCGGCGCTCAAGGATGCCGGCCTGAAGGCCGGCGAGATCGACGAAGTGGTGCTGGTCGGCGGCATGACCCGCATGCCCAAGATCCAGGAGATCGTGAAGCAGTTCTTCGGCAAGGAGCCGCACAAGGGCGTCAACCCGGATGAGGTCGTCGCTCTCGGCGCCGCCATCCAGGCCGGCGTGCTGCAGGGCGACGTCAAGGACGTTCTGCTGCTCGACGTGACGCCGCTGTCGCTGGGCATCGAGACGCTGGGTGGCGTGTTCACCAGGCTGATCGAGCGCAACACGACGATCCCGACCAAGAAGAGCCAGACCTTCTCGACCGCCGAGGATTCGCAGTCGGCGGTGACGATTCGGGTCTTCCAGGGCGAGCGCGAAATGGCGGCCGACAACAAGATGCTCGGTCAGTTCGACCTGGTCGGCATCCCGCTGGCCCCGCGCGGCGTGCCGCAGATCGAGGTCACCTTCGACATCGACGCCAACGGCATCGTCAACGTCTCGGCCAAGGACAAGGGCACCGGCAAGGAGCACCAGATCCGCATCCAGGCTTCGGGCGGCCTGTCCGACGCCGACATCGAGAAGATGGTGAAGGACGCCGAGGCCAATGCCGACGCGGACAAGAAGCGCCGTGCCCTCGTCGAGGCGCGCAACCAGGCCGAAGCGCTGGTGCATTCTTCCGAGAAGTCGCTCAAGGACTATGGCGACAAGGTCTCGGAGGCTGACCGCACCGCGATCGCCGACGCCATCGCCGCGCTGAAGGCCGCGGCCGAAGGCGACGACCCGGCCGATATCGAAGCCAAGTCGCAGTCGCTTGCCGAAGCTTCGATGAAGCTCGGCCAGGCCATGTACGAGGCCTCGCAGAAGGAAGCGGCCGAAGCCGACGCCAAGGCGGATGCCGCCAAGGATTCGGACGTGGTCGACGCCGACTTCGAGGAAATCGACGAAGACGACGACAAGAAGAAGTCGGCTTGAGCCGGCTGACGGCGAATAAGTGCAAAAGCCCGGCGCAAGGCCGGGCTTTTTTGCAACCTTCGTTGAAAAAGTGCGGACCTGCCTGAAAATGTGACGGAAAAACCCGGAGTGGCGCCGGCTTGGCACTAGCATCCGGGAAACATCGCTCCTAAATCCAAGAACGTGCCGGCAAACGTCGCCAACAATGCTTGAAGACATTGAGCATCCGGACAGCGGGAAAAAATGAAAGCTGATTTCTACGAAACGCTGGGCGTGCAAAAAGGCGCCGACGACAAGGAACTCAAGAGCGCTTTCCGTAAGCTCGCCATGCAGTTCCATCCCGACCGCAACCCGGGTGACGGTGCCTGCGAGCACAAGTTCAAGGAAATCAACGAAGCCTACGAGACGCTGAAGGACCCGCAGAAGCGCGCCGCCTATGACCGTTTCGGCCACGCCGCCTTCGAGCAGGGCGGCATGAACGGCGCCGCGCATGGTTTCGGCGCCGGCGGCTTCGCCGACATCTTCGAGGATATTTTCGGCGACATGATGGGCGGCCGCCAGCGCCGCTCCTCCGGCGGCCGCGAACGCGGCGCCGACCTGCGCTACAACATGGAAATCACGCTGGAAGAAGCCTTTGCCGGCAAGACGGCGCAGATCCGCGTGCCGGCTTCGATCTCGTGCTCGGAATGCTCCGGCAGCGGCGCCAAGCCCGGCACGCAGCCGGTGACCTGCTCGATGTGCCACGGCCACGGCAAGGTGCGCGCCACGCAAGGCTTCTTCTCGATCGAACGCACCTGCCCGCAATGCCAGGGCCGCGGCCAGACGATCAAGGACCCCTGCCCGAAATGCGCCGGACAGGGCCGCGTCACCGAGGAGCGCTCGCTGTCGGTCAACATCCCGGCCGGCATCGAGGACGGCACCCGCATCCGGCTGGCCAATGAGGGCGAGGCCGGCCTGCGCGGCGGACCGTCCGGCGACCTCTACATCTTCCTGGCGGTCAAGCCGCACGAATTCTTCCAGCGCGACGGCGCCGATCTCTACTGCAAAGTGCCGATCTCGATGACGACGGCAGCGCTTGGCGGCTCCTTCGAGGTCACCACGCTCGACGGCACGCAGACCAAGGTCAAGGTGACGGAAGGCACGCAGAACGGGCGCCAGTTCCGCTTGAAGGGCAAGGGCATGCCGGTGCTGCGTCAGCCCAATGTCGGCGATCTCTATATCCAGACGGCGGTCGAGACGCCGCAGAACCTGACGCGCCGCCAGCGCGAATTGCTGGAAGAGTTCGAGCAACTCTCCTCGAAGGACAATTCGCCCCAGTCGAGCGGCTTTTTCGCCCGCATGAAGGACTTCTTCGAGTCGTTCGGCGAAGGCTGAGGTCTTTTTGACGCAAGTCGTTGTCCCAAAACCGCTTCGCGCTTTTGAGCGACTTGCGTTCGGCTTCCCAAGCGTCGTCAACACCTTATGCCAGGTTGACGCCTTGCCTTGTTCCACCCAACTGCTAAGTAGCGGATCGGGGGGTGAGCATTGAGGAGAGCTCGCATGGCACGTAGTCCCGGGTTGCGCAAAGCGCTGGCGGAAAAATTCGACGACGAGCTGAAGTTCTTCAAAGGCTGGATCGACAAGCCGAAAACCGTCGGCTCGATCGTTCCCACCAGTTCCATCACCGCCCGCAAGATGGCGTCGATCGTCAATCCGAGATCGGGCCTGCCGGTGCTCGAGGTCGGGCCCGGCACCGGGGTCATCACCCGCGCCATCCTGGCCCAGGGCGTGAAGCCCGAAAACCTCTACGCGGTCGAATACTCGACCGACTTCGTGCGCCATCTGCGCGGGCTCTATCCGGGCGTCAACGTGATCGAGGGCGACGCCTTCAATCTCAATGCCACGCTCGGCGACAAGCGCGACATGGTGTTCGATTCGGTCGTTTCCGGCGTGCCGCTGCTCAACTTCCCGGTCGCCCAGCGCATCGCCTATATCGAAAGCCTGCTCGACCGCATTCCCGCCGGCAGGCCGATCGTGCAGTTGACCTACGGCCCGCTGTCGCCAATCCCGCCCGGCCGCGGCAACTACACGGTCAAGCATTTCGATTTCATCATCCGCAACATCCCGCCGACGCAGCTTTGGATCTACCGAAGGGAGGGATAAGGCAGTAGGGAATAGTCAGGAAACCACTCTCCTAATGCCTAATGCCTAATGCCTAATGCCTAATGCCTATTCCCTACTGCCTTTTGCGAAGCAATGCCCGTGATCCCAAGAATCCTTGTCTTCGCCGGCTCGGTCCGGACCGGCGCCTTCAGCGGCCGGACCGCCGATGCGGCGCAGAAGGAACTCGCCATGCAGAGCGCCGAGGTGACGCGCATCTCGCTCGGCGATTATCCGCTGCCGATCATGGACGAGGACCTGGAAAAGGAAAAAGGCCTCCCCGAGAATGCCATCAAGCTCGGCCGGCAGATCGCCGCCCATGACGGGTTGCTGATCGCGACGCCCGAATATAACGGCTCGATCCCGCCCCTGCTCAAGAACAGCATCGACTGGGTGAGCCGGATACGGCGCGACGGCAGCCGCGCGTACAGACCGCTTGCCGGCAAGCCGGTCGGACTCTGCTCGTCGTCGGAGGGCAAATTCGCCGGCATACGCTGCATCAATCATCTGCGCGCGGTGCTGGTGCGTTGCCAGATGGAGGTGATCACGCCGGAATGCTCGGTCTCCGAGGCCGACACGGCGTTCGCCGAGGACGGACAGTTCAAGGACGCCAGACTACACCAATCGATGGAGCGCCTATGCCGTACACTGATCGAAACCTCGCGCATGCTGTCCACCCGGATCGAGGCGTGATCAATTTCGCGGAGGCCGATGCAATGCGGGAGCGGCTGATCGTCGGGCTCGACCTGCCGACGCTGAAGGAGGCCGAGAAGGCGGTGCGCGAGCTCGAAGGCGCCGTTTCCTTCTACAAGATCGGCTACCAGCTCGCCTTCGTCGGCGGATTGGACTTCGCGCGAGAACTGGCCAGCGGCGGCACCAAGGTGTTCCTCGACATGAAACTGCTCGACATCGACAACACGGTGGCCAAAGGGGTCGAGAACATCGTCAGGATGGGCATGACGATGCTCACCATCCATTCCTATCCGAAGGCCATGCGGGCCGCCGTGGACGCGGCCAGGGGAAGCGAGCTTTGCCTGCTGGCGGTCAGCGTGCTCACCTCGATGGACGAGCAGGACATGATCGACGCCGGCTATGAATACGACCCGCACACGCTGGTGCTCAGACGCTCCGAACAGGCGCTGCACACCGGCATGGGCGGCATCGTCTGCTCGGCCGAGGAGGCCGAGGCGGTGCGCCGGATCGTCGGACCCGACATGGCGGTGGTGACGCCGGGCATCCGGCCGGCCGGCAGCGACCATGGCGACCAGAAACGCGTGGTGACGCCGGCGCAGGCGATCCGCAACGGCGCCAGCCACCTGGTCGTCGGCCGGCCGATCGTCGCGGCGCCGGACCGGCGCGCGGCAGCCGAAGCGATACTCGCCGAAATGCAGTCGGCCTGAGGACCAGTTTCGAAACTCTACTCCGGCGGTCATCTGGCGGCGTTTTCTGCGCTTCCGGTGCTCACGTACTTTAAGTACGCTCCGCTCCGGCCTTCGCCGGCCGAAGCCCTCATAAGTCTCCGTTCCATGAAGGCTACGGCGAAGGCCGGTTCTCGAAAGCACCACCAGCTGCCTCACCGGAGCGACTTTCGGAACTGGTCCTCGTTCGCGAAAACAGACAGGAGAAAAAGAATGCCGAAGGGATATTGGATCGCCCGTGTCGATGTGCGCGACGCCGAGGGCTACAAGGACTATGTCGCCGCCGCGAAGCTCGCCTTCGACCGCTTCGGCGCGAAATTCCTGGCGCGCGGCGGCGAGCATGAAAAGGCCGAAGGGCCGGGCCGCGCCCGCAACGTGATCATCGAGTTCGAATCGCTGGCGGCGGCGCATGATTGCTACCACTCGCCGGAATACCAGCGCGCCGTCGCGATCCGCCAGAAAGTGGCCGACGGCGAGATCGTACTGGTCGAAGGCATCTGACCAGCCTCGAAAACCCGTCAGTGCAGCGTGTGCCGCTCGTCGATGGCGAGCGATTCCGCCTCATGCCGGTGGCCATGGATCTCGTAGCCGACGACGGTGACCGCCGGCGCCAGCGTCAGAATGATCAGGCACACCGCCATGTCGACGCCGGCAATCGCGGCGGCGACGGCAAGTGCCACGACCGCCGCCGTGGCCAGCAGCAGCCAGATGTGGAACGGGTCGAAGCGCCGCACGAGATAATAGTAGAGCGCATAGATCATGCCGAGGAAGATGGCGAGCGGGATCGCGGTTGAGAGCAGCGTCGCCAGCGGACCGATATGGGCCTTGTGCTCGAGGAAATAGGCCGCGACATGCAGGCCGGCGCCGGTGGCGACGATCGCGGCCACGATCAGCATCTGGCCGTAGCCCCAGACGAATGAGCGGTCGCGGTGCGCATGCAGGACCGGCGCCGACGGCAGCATGTAGTAGCACCACCACATGCCGAAGGTGAGGCCGGTGCCGGCGACGCCGACAAGCGCGGCATCGAGGTTCCAGCCCTGCTCCTCGACGACGGCCGACAGCGAGGCCAACGTGCCGACAACCCCTTCGCCGAGCGCGATGATGGCGAACAGGCTGTAGCGTTCGGCCATGTGATGCGCGTGCCAGGGCGTGCCGCCATTCCTGCGCTCGGCGAGTACGGGCCCGGCAAGCTCGACCAGCAGCAGGATGATTGCAAGCACGGCGCTGGTCTCGATCGAGAAATCGACCAGGATCTGCACCACCCAGCCGACCTGGGCGATGGCGATGGCCGTGACATAGGTGAGGCAGATGCCGCGCCGCGCCGGATCCTGCCTGGCCGCGCGCAGCCACTGGAAGATCATGGCGACGCGCATGATGACGTAGCCCAGCACCATGACGGAATTGTCGAGATGCTCACCATGCTCGATCGAGGCGAACATGCGCGGCAGGCCGATGGCCAGCACCAGCACACCGATCATCTGCACCATGGTGATGAGGCGGAAGACCCAGTCGTCGGTGTCATAGGCCGAGGAGAACCAGGAGAAATTGATCCAGGCCCAACAGATGGCGAAGCTGGCGAAGCCGAAGCCGAGCAGCCCGGCCGCGTAATGGCCCTCGGCCAGGGCATGCGCCAGCTGCGAGGCGGCAAGGCCGAAAGCGGTGACGAAAGTCAGGTCGAAGAGCAGCTCGAGCGGCGTGGCGACCCGATGCTCCTCATGCGGGTCGCGGCCGCTCATGCGCTTCAAATGATGGTGAAGACTTTGAACGCTGACGGGCGTTGTGTTCATTGCGCGGCTTTCGTTGACACAGCCGCGACAGTAGAGGCGATGAATCAAGCGTCAAGGCGCGGCTATCGCGCCGAGAGCCTGTCTCAACCAAAGAGCCTGTTGGCCGCTGTCTCCGCCATCGCATCGGCGAGGCTCAGGCCCCACTGCGTGCGGCAATAGTCGCGAAAATCGAAACAGGGCAGGCCGGGGCACACCTCGAACTCGATGAGATGCACGGTGTCGTCGGCCTCGACCCTGAAATCGACGGAAAAGACATCCCGAAGGCCAAGACCGCTTATCAGTTTTTGCGCAATGGCGCGGATTTTCCGGTCGGCCGCCGGCTGGCTCGAGCCGACGGGCTCGAGCTCCGGCTCGGCATAGGTGCCCGCATCCTTCGCGGCCTGGCCGGTTTCGCCATAGAGCGCCATGCTATCGGCCATGGTCTGGAAGTCGCCGCCGGAGTCGACAAAGAAGACGCCCAAAGCCTCGACGCCGGTTTCGGGTTTCAACCCGAGGAAGCTCGCGCGCACGTTGCGGCCGGCGACATAGGGCTGGACGACGACATCGTCGCGATAATGGGAAAAGACACGCCGGCTAAGCTCCAACGCATGGCCGAGATCGGTGACGCGGGAATCCGGCCAGATGCCGATCTTGGCGCCGAGCCGATTGGGTTTCACGAACCAACCGGCAGGCGACGTCGGCGGCTCGACAAGCCATTCGCCGTGTCGGGCAAGGCCCGCTTGCGGCGCCGGAAGACCGAGCGCGCCAAGCACGGCGCCGCAGCGGAACTTGTCCTGACAAAGCGCGAACAGCGAATCGTCGGCGCCGATGGTGCGCAGGCCGTTGAGGCGGGCGAGCGCGGGCGCGGCGCCGCCACGGAAATAGGCGATGCCGTCGGTCAGCGTCCAGACCAGCGTGACGTTTGGGTGAGCCCCGGCGAGCGCGTTTGCGGCGGCATCCAGTTCCACCGGTACGAAGGCGAGGCCGCGTTTGTCGCAGGCGACGGCCAGCGCATCGAAATCGGGCGCGAGATCGGTCGACTGCGCCAGGTAGGACGATATCTCGGCGGCGCGATCCGGCGCATGGCCGTCCGAGACCAAGCGGTCGAAACAAGCCTTCTCGGGCTCATGGACGAGGATCAGCTTGGGATTGCTACGCGGCATGGGTGGACTGCTCTGGAGGGACGTCGGCCGCCACCATCGCATGGCGTCCATGATTGGCTTGCGGGAAACCGACCGGGCCGGACGGTTGCGCGACAGCTGCGCGCCGTTCCGCTCAGGCGATCAGCACGCGAGGCTCGAAGCGGCCTTTGACCGGAATGTCGAGCAGGAAGGTCATGCCGGCCTGCGGATCGAGAGCACGCTGCTTCTCGTCCTTGCCTTTCCAGGCCGAGGTCACCGCCAACCGGTCGGCTTTCTGGCCGACAAAGGCGGGGCAAGACGCCTGCGTCACCGGCATGGCGATCTCGCGCAGCAGCGTGCCGTCGGGCGCATAGGCCTTCACCGCCCTGCCGCCCCAGACGGCGTTCCAAAGCACGCCGTCGCGGTCGACGACCGAGCCGTCGACATAGCCCTTCGACGAGCGATGATCGACGAACACTTGCGGGTCTCCTGCCGGCAGGCCGGTTGCCGGATTGCAGGCGACGCGCATCAGCAGCCCGGTCGAGGTATCGGTATAATAGGCGATCGTCCCGTCCTCGGAAAAGCAGATCGAGTTCGACACGGTGATGCCGGAAAACAGCCGGCGTAATTCGCCCTTGAAGAACCAGTAGATCGAGCCGAGGCCCTTCTCCTCGCCCTTGCCCATCGTGCCGGTCCAGAAGGCGCCGCAAGGGTGGACGCGGGAATCGTTGGAGCGGGTCAGCGGGTTGTCGGCTTCGATCGGCGTGTGCAGCGTCAGCTTGCCGGTCGCGGCGTCGCGAACCTGCAGGCCTATCTCGGTGGCAATCAGCTGGCGGGCGTCGTCGATGACGGCGATGGCGCTGGCCATCACCCCGAGATCATGCACCTTCAGCGCGCCGGCGAGCGGCTTTTCCAGAAGCTTGCCGTTGACGATGTCGAACCAGAACAGCGTGTCGGTGGCGGGATCGTAGCTCGGGCCTTCGCCGAGCTCGCAGATATGGTCGGAAAAAACCGAAACGCCGTCCATCACGCCACTCCGAAAGCTTCATCCCAGGCGGCGACCGCGGCGCGGGCGCGCTGCGCCACATCCTCGACCGTCGCGCCCGGCTTGTAGAGGCTCGACCCCAGGCCGAAGACGCTGACGCCGACCGCCTTGTAGCCGGCAAAATCCTTGTCGGAAACGCCGCCGACGGCGCCGACCAGCGTCGTTGCCGGCAGCACGGCGCGGATCGCCGCGATGCCGCTCGATCCAAGCACGCTGGCGGGGAAGAATTTCAGCGCCGAGGCGCCGAGCCGGATCGCCTGGAAAGCCTCGGTGGGCGTGAACACGCCTGGCATCGTCACCATGCCATGATGCATGGCGCGGCCCATGACCTCGGCATCGATGTTGGGGCTGACCAGCAGGCGTCCGCCTGCCTTGTGCAAAGCATCGACGTCCGTCGCCGTCAGCACCGTGCCGGCGCCGATCAGCGCGGTCTGCGGGAGCGCCTGGACCAGGTCGGCGATGGAGACGAACGGCTCCGGCGAATTGAGCGGCACTTCGATCGCCTCGATGCCGGCGTCGTGGACCGCCCGGCCGATCGCCACCGCTTCCGCCGGCTTGAGGCCGCGCAGGATGGCGACAAGGCCGCGTTTCAGCTTCGGGAAGGGTGCGGTCTGGCTCATCAAGCGCCTCCAATCATGCCGTTCTCGCGCGCGGCCTCGACGAGACCGGCGCGCACCGCTTCATCGGCGTCGACAGTGCGAAAAGCAAGGCCGGAAAGGCCGAGCGCCGCGCCATAAAGCGTGGCCAGCGCGCCCGAGGCGACCAGCGCCACCGGTGCGTCGCTCGCGCCATAGCGGCGCCTTGCCGAGGCGATCTCGCCGCCGATCAGAAGTCCGGACAGGCATGCCGCCGCATCGGCGGGCTGCAGATCCTGCAAGAGGCCGGCTGCGCGGATGGCAAACAGTTTCGAGGTGACGTCACCACCCTCGCCCAGGGCCCGCTCGCACCACTGCCCGAAGAACGGGCTGTCCGCGGCGACCGGAGCGGGATGCTCGCCCAGCGAATGTTTCAGGATCGAGTGCGTGGCGAGCACCGAAAACAATTCCCCGGTCGGCCAGGTGCCAAAACCTTCGACCGAGCCATCCTCGACCGCGACCCATTTGGAATGCGTGCCGGGCATGCAGACGAGATGGCGTCCCTTTGCCGGCAAACCGGCGCCGGCAAGCTGGGTTTCCTCGCCGCGCATGACATCCGGCGCTTCGGCCAGGCGCTGCGCGAGGCCTGGCACGATGCGGATGTCGCGGCTCGAGTCCTCGATGCGGGCGGCGCCGCGCAGGATGGCGCCGATCGGCGCCGGTACGGTGACGTAGGGCGCCTCGATCCAGCCTTGCCGGGAACCGGCCATGCCGCAGATGATGACGGGCAGCGTGTCCGGCGCGCCCATGGCGCCAAGATGGCCTTCCAGCACCTTGGCAAACCCTTTTTCGCGGGCGGTGATCAACCCGTCGTCGCCGCGCCGCTCGGCAAGAACCTTGCCCGAACCGTCGAGCAGCCAGGCCCTGAGCCTGGTCGTGCCCCAGTCGAGCGCGGCGACCGCGGGTGCCGGGCTCACAGGAAGCCTCCGTCGACGATCAACATCTGCGCGGTGAGCATGCGCGAAGCATCCGACGCCAGGAACAGCACCGTGCCCACCATGTCGTCGGGCTGCATCACTTGCCTGATGCATTGCTTGGCGACATGGGCGGCAAGTCCCTCATCGGTGACCCAAAGCTCGCGCTGCCGTTCGGTGATGACCCAGCCCGGCGCCACCGCGTTGACGCGGATGCGGTCGCCGCCAAGCTTGCCGGCAAGGCCCTTGGTCAGGCCGAGTATGCCTGCCTTGGCCGCGGTGTAGGCCGGCATGTCGGGGTGGTTGATCAGATAGGAGGTGGAGGTGAAGTTGATGATCGAGCCGCCGCCGGCGCGCTTCATGCCGGGCGCCACCGCCTGCGCGGTGAAGAAATGCGGCCGCAGATTGACGGCGAGGTTGTTGTCCCAGAACTCGACGGTGACGTCCTCGACCGCATGGCGGTCATCTAGCGCGGCGTTGTTGACGAGCGTCGTCACATCGCCATGCGCTTCAGCCGCCCTGGCCGCGGCGGCGCGCAGCGCCTCGATGTCGCGCAGGTCTGCCTTGAGATAGAGCGGGCGGCGGCCGATCTCCTTCTCCAGCCGGTCGGCAAGGGCAGTGCTTGGCTTGTCGGCGATATCGATGAAGGCGACTTTCGCGTTCTGCCGCATGAAGCCTTCCGTCAACGCGGCACCGATGCCGGAGCCGCCGCCGGTGATCAGCACCGAGGCGCCGTCGAGGTCGGCGAAACGCGCCGATGGCATCATGGTCTCTTCTCCCTTTGGCCGGCGCGCATCCTAGCCAGACAAAGCGTGGGGGCAAGCGGGAACATCGGATTTCCGGCCTAAATGTCAGACAAATGATCAGCGCTGTGCCGGAGCGGCGGCCGCCAGTCTTGCGAACGGCCGGAAAGCCGGGGTCAGATCGCCTTGGCGTGCAACGCGCCGCGATAGGAATCGCGCAAATAGCCGAGCGTGGCGTCGGCGTCGGCCGGCTTGCCGAACAGATAGCCCTGCCCCCCGGCGCAGCCGAACTGGACGAGGCGATCGGCCTGCGCCTCGTCCTCGATGCCTTCGGCGACGACATCCATGCCGAGCCCTTCGCACATGGCAAGAATGGCGCGGATGATGTGCTCGGACGGGCGGTCGTCGAGGATGGAGGAGACGAAGGCGCGATCGATCTTGAGCTTGTCGAAATGGAACTCGCGCAGGCGGCCGAGCGACGACTGGCCGGTGCCGAAATCGTCGAGCGAGACACGGATGCCGACGCGGCGCAGATCCTCGACGATCTTCTCGGCCGAGGCCGGATCGTTCATCAGGCCGGTCTCGGTGATCTCGATCTCCAGCCGGCGCGGATCGAAGCCGGTGCGGTCGAGGATGGCCAGGATATGCAGGCCTGTGTTCTGGTCGACGAGCTGCGACGGCGACAGGTTGAAGGACAGGAACAGCTCCTTCGGCCAGCTGCGCGCCGCCTCGGTCGCCTTGCGCAGCACCAGCTGCGACAGCGGGCCGATGATGCCGCGTTCCTCGGCGATCGGGATGAAGACGGAAGGCGGCACGACGCCGAGGTCGCGGTCGGTCCAGCGCGCCAGCGTCTCGAAGCCGATGGTGCGGCGGCTGTTCAAGTCGACGATGGGCTGGAAATGCGGTTCGACCTCGCCGGCCGAGACGGCGCGGCGCAGCGCCTGCTCGATGCGGGTGACGCGCTTGGCCGCCTCTTCCATCTCCCGGGTGTAGACGACGACGCGGCCGCGGCCCGAGCGCTTGGCGTGATAAAGCGCGGTCTCGGCCTTGTTGATGAGGATCTCGGTGGTCTCGTCGCCGGAATAGAACAGCGAGCAGCCGACCGAGGCCGAAAGCCTGGCGGTGCGTTCGCCGACATCATAGGGCGCCGACAGAATCTCGATCAACATGCGCGACTTCTCGGCCGCCTGCTCCTCCGAGAACACCATCGGGTAGAGGTAGGCGAACTCGTCGGCGCCGATGCGGCAGACGGTGGAGTAGCCATCCATCGAGGCGCGCAGCCGCATCGCCACCTGGATCAGGATGTCGTCGCCGGCCTTGTGGCCGAACAGGTCGTTGATCGGCTTGAAGCCGTCGAGGTCGAGGATGCCGACGGTGAACGGCGCGGGATCGTCGGCGCGGTCGCTGATCAGGCGATCGACCTTGTCGAAGAAGCGACGATGGTTGCCGAGCCCGGTCAACGAATCCGTGAAGGCCAGATCCGTATTTTCCTTGCCTGGCTGACTGGTGCCAAACGTCGTTTGCATCATGCCTCTGTTCTGATGTCGGTATTTTCGGCCACACTGGCAGCAAAGCGTTTAGGAAAAGTATCGGAAAATCGATTTTCCGTTATGCAAAAGTTGCTTGCCTCGCTGGCGGTTGTTCAGCTTCGGGCAAAAAACGGTAATCTAGCCCAATAGTCGTTCATGCGTAATCTCTAATAGAAATATCGAACGATCTTTTCCGGGATGCTCCCGTTTGAGGCGAACGGATGGCCGCTTCCCACCTTTCGGGACATTGCTTTAGCCGGCTTGCTTTACGCGGTAGAGCTCGATCGGACTGCCTTTCCCGCTGACCGGCTCGAGCCAGTCCGGCACGGAGCCGCGCAGCAGGCCGGCAAGGAAGCCCTGCGGGGCTTTCCGGGTCAGGATCAGGGTCTCGACATTGCCGGGGCAGACGGCGACGAGGCCGACACGATGCGCCTCGACGATTGCGCGTGCGTTGTCGGCCGAGCCGAGAAAGGCGTCCAGCGCCAGGAGATTGCCGGCGACATTGCGGTGATAGGGACCGGCGAAGACGCGATGGTCGCTATAGACGAGGACCGGCGCTCCAAGATTGGAAATCGTGAGCACGGTGGTATCGGCCATGGCGCCAAGCGGCGCGAAGGTGGCCTTCTTCTCGCAGGTCTGATCCGTCGTGGTGCCGTCAGCGACGGCCTTGCCTTTTTCGAACGCGACCGAGGCGGCCGCGGCGACGCCTGTCCATACCGGATTGATCGAGACCAGCCAGACAGCCGCAAGGCGCAGCGCCACGCCAAGCGAGGAACTGGTTTCGGCCCGCGCCCGCCATTTGGCGATCCACGCCGACAGCGGGACGACCGCGAAGGCGATCGAGAAGGTGGTGCCGCGCACCTGCCAGGCGCCGACCACGAAAGCGACGGCGAGCAGTGCCGCGACGAGGCTGTCCTGCCGCCGCCAGCCGCCGCGGCGCAGACGCAGCGCCATCAGGACGATCGCGAGCAGCGGCGTGGCATAACGTGCCGCGACACGCGCCGGATCGCGGACAAGCAGCGTGAACAGCGACTGGGCCTCGTCGATATGGTCGAGCCACAATTCCTTGAGGCGCGGGTCGAGCGAGGCGTAGGGCGCCGAGAGGCATTGCGGAAACAGCACCGCCACGACCACGCCGAGCACGACGCCCAGCGCGGCAAGCGACGCCAACCTGCGCCGCCAGCTGCCTGCGGCGGGTTCGGCGGAGGCGATTGCCGCCAGGCCGATGCCGGCAATGGCCGCGACGGCGAACTGCGCGACCGAGAAGGCATCGCACTGCGCCGCGCCCCAATCAGACGGACGGATGGTGACCAGGAAGACAAGCGCCGCGACGCCGGCGAAGCCGAGGCCGAAATCCCGGGCGATCGCCCGCTCGCCGCCCGGATCGGCGACGAACAACAACGACACGCAAAGGCCGATGGTGGCGACGTAGGGCACGGTTTCCATGCCGACGGCGAGCGTCAGCGCGGCGCAGAGGCCGGACAACAGCGCGGCCCAGCGCCGGGAAGGCGCCTCGAGCAGCAAAGCGAGGCTCGCCATGGTGAGCATCAGCTGGACGTTGTGATGATCGAGCGCGCCGGGATCGTAGATGCCGATGAAATAGTAGCCGGCCGCGCCAATCAGGATGGCGGGCAGCACCGCGCCGCCGCCGCCGAAGCTGCGCGCGGCGCGGGCGGTGAAGAACAAGGTCGACCAGAGCAGCAGCGCCGGCCACAGCACCTGCGCCACGTCCTCGCCAAGCGGCCTGCTGCCGGTGAGCGCCGAGGCGACAAGCGCGATGGCGGCGATCGGCGCATCGACCAGCCTCGACCAGTGCATGACGAAGCCGCCTTCCAGCCCCATCCGGTACTGGTGCAGGTCGAACCAGCCCTGGCCGGCCAGCAGGTCGCGGACCTCGACGAGGCGCAGCAGATTGTCGTTGTCGCCGCCGGCATCGGTCAGTTGGCCAAAGCCGGCCCACGCATCGACGGCGAAAGCGAGCAGGGCGGCAAGCAGCGCCAGCACCAGATCGGACTTCCAGGTGGCGGCGCCGGTTTCGGCTGTGCCCATTGCAGTGGCCTTTGCAGGGAGAGGATCGGTTTTAAACCTAGCCTTAACGGCTTCAATAAATAGTAAAACGGCTCGAGGGGCCGGCACAGGGACGGCCGGAGGCTGGTCGAGCGTCCGGAGACAGACATGCCGCATGCAGTCCGCCATGAGCCGGTTATTGCCGTGCTCCTGCCTTGCTACAATGAGGAGCTGACGATCGGCGAGGTCGTGCGGCGCTTCCGCGAGACGCTGCCTTCGGCCGCGATCTATGTCTACGACAACAATTCCAAGGACCTCACGGCGCTGAAAGCTCGCGCCGCCGGCGCCACCGTCGTGCGCGAACCGCGCCAGGGCAAGGGCAATGTGGTGCGGCGCATGTTCGCCGACATCGACGCGGACATCTATGTGATGGCCGACGGCGACGGCACCTACGCGCCGGAAGATGCGCCGCAGCTGATCAATGTGCTGCAGACGGAGCGCTCCGACATGGTGGTGGGCACCAGGCGCGGCGTCACCGACGATGCCGGCCGCAACGGCCACGCCTTCGGCAACCGCGTCTTCAACCGCCTGTACAAGGGCCTGTTCGGGACCGACTTCACCGACATCTTCTCCGGCTACCGGGTGTTTTCGCGCCGCTTCGTCAAGAGTTTCCCCGCCGTTTCCGGCGGCTTCGAGATCGAGACCGAGATGTCGGTGCATGCCTCGCAGCTCAAGCTGCCGGTGAGCGAGATGGCGCTCGATTACGGCCGCCGCCCGGAGGGCTCGTCGTCGAAACTGTCGACTTTCCGCGACGGCGCCAGGATCCTGTGGATGTTCGCCATGCTGGTGAAGGAGACGCAGCCGCTGCGCTTCTTCGGCACGTTCGCGCTGTTCTTCCTGGCGGCGAGCATCGGCCTGATGATACCCGTGCTGGTCGAATTCGCCGAGACGGGACTGGTGCCGCGCATGCCGACCTGGGTGCTGTCGATCGGCATGCTGCTTCTGGCCATGCTTTCGATGATGACCGGGCTGATCCTCGATTCGGTGTCGCGCGGCCGGGCCGAGCAGAAGCGCATCTTCTACCTGTCGATTTCCTCCGGTCGGGCCGAGCGTGGGATATCCGGGCAGAAAAGCGAGCCTGGCAAGGCCTCGCGGGCGGCATAGTGGGCCGCCTCGTCCGCTTCATCCTTACCGGCGGCATCGGTTTCGTCGCCGACGCGGCGGCGCTCTGGCTGCTGCTTGCCGCGACGCCGCTCGGCCCGATGGCGGCGCGCGTGCTGTCGATCGGCTTCGCGCTCTGCGTCACCTGGCAGATCAACCGCCATTTGACCTTCTCGCCGTCGAGCCGAGGCTTGGCGCATGAGGGCGCGCGCTATGGCGGCGTCGGCATCGCCACCGGCATCGTCAACTATCTGGTCTATTGCGCGCTGCTCTTCGCGCTGCCTGCCCTGACGCCGCTGGCGGCGCTGGCCTTTGCCTCGGTCGTCGCCATGGCGCTGTCCTTCCTGGGCTATTCCAGGCTGGTCTTCGACCGCTGAGACCGTTTGGAAATTCTACTCTGGCGGCCATCTGATGGCGGTTTCTGCGCTTCCGGTGCTCACGGACCCAAACGTCCGCTCCGCTCCGGTTCTCGAAACCACCACCATATGACTCGCCAGAGCGAAGTTCGAAACGGGTCTCTGAGCGTCTGCACCAAGCAAGCACGATTGGCACGCGCCGCCGATTTCCTTATATCGGGCGTCTGAGTTCCCCGGAGATCGAAAATGCCGCTGAAGATCGCCGTCCAGATGGACCATGTCTCCACCGTGTCGATCGCCGGCGACACGAGCTTCGCGCTGTCGCTGGAGGCGCAGCGGCGCGGCCACAAGCTTTTCCACTACACGCCGGATCGGCTGTCGATGCTGGGCGGCAAGGTGTTCGCGCGCATCGAGGAGATGCAGGTGCGCGACGAGAAGGGCAACCACTACTCGCTCGGCGAGAAGGTGCGCACCGACCTCTCCGAGATGGACGTGGTGCTGCTGAGGCAGGACCCGCCCTTCGACATGAACTACATCACCACCACGCATATACTGGAGCGCATCCATCCGAAGACGTTGGTGATCAACGACCCGGCCTGGGTGCGCAACAGCCCGGAAAAGATCTTTGTCACCGAATTCCCGGACCTGATGCCGGAGACGCTGATCACCAAGGACCCTCAGGAGGTGGCCGCCTTCCGCAAGGAGTACGGCGACATCATCGTCAAGCCGCTCTACGGCAATGGCGGAGCCGGCATCTTCCATCTGCTTGAAGCCGACCGCAATCTCGCCTCGCTGCTCGAAATGTTCGGCCAGCTGTTCCGCGAGCCCTATATCGTGCAGCGCTATCTCAAGGACGTGCGCAAGGGCGACAAGCGCATCATCCTGATCGACGGCGAGCCGGTGGGCGCCATCAACCGCGTGCCGGCCGATCACGATTCCCGCTCCAACATGCATGTCGGCGGCCGCGCCGAAAAAACCGAGCTGACGGAACGCGAGCGCGAGATCTGCGCCCGCATCGGGCCGGCGCTCAGGGAACGCGGCTTCATCCTGGTCGGCATCGACGTGATCGGCGACTACATGACCGAGATCAACGTGACCTCGCCGACCGGCGTGCGCGAGGTGCAGCGTTTCGGCGGCGCGGATATAGCCAGCCTGTTCTGGGATTGCGTGGAAGGCAAGCGGGGGTAGCTTCGGCCTGCGCTATGGGTCAGTTCGGGCAGTGGCATTCGACCGACCCTATGGCATATCCAATAGATTCAAAAAGGCTCGCGCAGCATGATCTGGCGGTCCCTCATCGTCGCCTTCTACTGTCTGGTAGGCCACCACGAGTTCCCAGCAAATCTCCGGCCCGGCGAGTTGAGCAATTCCGAGCGAGGGGAGACGAGCTTCCGCGATCGCTTCGGGTAAAAGAGCCACGCCCATGCCTCGCCTCACCAACTCGAAGAGAGTTTCGAGATCGCTGACCTCGAAGGCAATGTGTCGGCCAATGCCGGCGCCGAGAAATCCTTGGTCAACCAGCCATCGCGTCCCCCAGGTCGGTTCGAAATCGACAAAGGGCTCATCTTTCAGAGCAGCAAAAGAGACGCCTTGCGCCCCCGCGAGGGGATGCCCTGGAGCACATGCCAGGACGAGAGGCTCGCAGGCAATCATATCGGTCTTGATATCGGCTGGTGACTCGCTGAGGGGGAAAAACGCCAGATCGAGACGACCGTTCCTCATTCTTTCGATGAGTTCCGAAGAGCTGCCTTGGCGGAGTTTGACCTCAACGCCGGGATGCAAGGCGTGGAATTTTTCGATGAGCGAGGGCAGATCAAGAAACGCCGGCAGACTTTGGACCGTACCGATGCTCAATGTTCCTCGTTCCAGATTGCGGACAGCTGCAACAGACTCGCGCGCATCCCGGATGGAATCCAGCGCACTCCTCGCCTTGTCGAGCAGATTCGTCCAGCGTCGGTCAGCCTTACTTGACGCGTGCTCCGGATAAACAATTTGGCGTCGAGTTCTTCCTCGAGCAACCGGATCGAATTTGAAAGCGCCGACTGCACGATGTTCACGCGCTGCGCGGCACGGGTGAAGTGCTTTTCCTCCGCCACGGCGACGAAATGCTGCAGCTGTCGAATTTCCAAGGAAGCGTCCTTTAATTAAGCTATCAAATCGCTTAATGGCATCAGTATAATCTATTTGAGTGATAGGCAAGGGATGCCCATCTTGGGTTTTCATGTCGCGGCGAGCGCCTCGTCGCTTTCCGGTCCATGTGCGACCCTATGTTGCGATTAAGGATATGCAACGCCTGCGCTGCAGGTGATTTTCCGATGACCTCCAGGCACTCCTCAGAATGGCATGACGACGATGGGACCGGCCCACAGCGCAAGTCAGGGATAGGCGTTTTCGGCGAGATTTCTTGGGGCATGCATATGTGCGTTTTCTACGAAGCCGCACAAGATTTGCTAGATGCCAACGTCGCATACCTTCAGGCCGGGTTGGAGAACAACGAGTTTTGCCTATGGGCGATCTCCGAGCCGATCACAGAGGAAGAAGCCAGAAACGCGCTGCGAGATTCCATTCCCGATATCGACGCGCGCCTATCTGCCGGCCAGATCGAAATGGTGTGTGCTGCCGAGTGGTACCTGCCCGGCGGTGAATTTGACCTGAAACGGATTATCCGAAGCTGGAACGAAAAGCTTGGGAACGCACTGACGAAAGGCTATGACGGAATACGGATCAGCGGGAACGCATTCTGGCTCGGCACCGACCATTGGGAGAAGTTCTGCGAATATGAGCGCGACCTGGACCGGTCCGTCGCGGGCCAGAAAATGCTCGTCTTGTGCACTTATTCCATGGCGAAAAGCGGGATCGTGGACCTTCTCGAGGTGGCGCGCGCCCATCAGGGCACGATTATCAGGCAAAACAATGATTGGGAGTTTCTTGAGTCCCCTGAGCTCAGGCAACCAAAACAGCAGGGCGGGAAGAAGCCCAACGGCGCGCCGGACATTCTGCCGAATTCATTTCCGGGACATGATGCGCTGACGTCAAGAGAGCGCACGGTGCTGGCCCAGATCGTCAAAGGGCACTCAAGCAAGGAGATCGCCCGCATCTTGAACATCGCCCCCCGAACCGTCGAGTTTCACCGCGAGAACCTAATCAAGAAGACCGGGGCGAGGAGCACCGTCGACTTGCTTCGCATCGTCCTGAGCGATTAGCGCGAACGAACACAGCAAGGACGGACTTCGGAAGTTCCGCCAGTCTGCAAGCGGAGTACTCATTTTTCGCGCTCTCGCCTCACCACGTGGCGCACCAGGCTGGCGCCGCTACTCTGGACGTGAACATCTGCCCTGTTATTCCTCCCAGTAGAAAGTGTGACGGCGGCTGATACTTTCTGGCTGAACCCACATGTCTTGCAGGCGAGCCATGCCACCAAAATTCAAGGCCGGTTTCGGCGCGCTGGTTACCTCGACAGGGAATGAACGCTCGGACTGGCTTCGCGACCACTTACCGGAAACAATCACGAATAGGCTGCCTGATCTCTCACGAGACGGCGTGGCCATCAGTGATCTCCGCGACAAGGATTGCGCGCTGGTGTACGTCAACCGGGCCTTCCAGGAGATTACAGGCTACGTCAGCAACGAGCTTGTCGGGAAAAACTGCCGCTTTCTGCAAAGTAGCGACCGGCTCCAGCCTGAAATACATGCGGTTAGCGAGGCAATTGCGAGGCGGACGAGCATATCCGTCACTTTGAGGAACTACCGCAAAGACGGCAGTCTGTTCTGGAATGATCTTCGGCTCGTGCCGGTCAGTGCGGATGGGCAGGAGACAACGCACTACATCGGATTGATCCGCAATGTGACCGCAGGGAAGAACGCCGCTGAGCAGATCGAGCTTAGTGCGCGCTCAGACCTTCTGACCGGGGCCCTCAATCGGTATGCCTTTATCGAGGAAATTGGAAATCTCCTGGTTGGCCGGCAGGAACAAATCCTGATCGCCAAGATCGACATGGCAGGGTTCCATGACATCAACGAAGGCTACGGCTACGACGTCGGCGATCAGGTCCTGAAACAGATTGCGCAGCGGCTCGCCAGAGCGAGCATCGCCGTCGTCTCGCGGACCGGCTCAGACGAATTTGGCGTCGCGCATCCGCTGATGCCCGGCCAAAGTGCTGAGACCACCAATGCGACGATCCGGTCGGTCCTTTCGCAAAGCTTCGTCGTTGCCGGCGCCACCATCAACATGCGGTTCGCCATGGGTTATGTCGTCGGACACCCGAAGGCCGATGCGATGACTCTGGCCCGCCAAGCCGGCGTTGCCTTGCGCAGATCAAAATCATCGGCTTTCCTGGAGGTTCGCGAATTCAAACCCGAGGATGAGCGGCAGGCCCGCAATCGGCTGCGCCTGACCCGCGAAATGCAGCAGGCATTGGCCAATGACGAATTCGGTTTTTATTATCAGCCGCAGGTCGAGCTGGACACGGGAACTCTGGTCGGCGCTGAGGCTTTGTTGCGATGGCATCACGGCCTGTTCGGAACTCAGCAGCCCGGTAGATTCATCGAGCACGCCGAAGACACGGGCCTCATACTTGACATCGGGTTCCGCGGTTTGCGGGCAGTCGTGGACTATGCGCAGCGGACAAACGATGGCCGGTCGACTGCGCTCAAGTTCTCGATGAACGTCTCGGCGATCGAATTCAAGCTTCGCGATATGCCGCAATTCGTCTCCGAGGTTCTGTCGGAACGCGAGGTCAATCCCGCCTGGATCACGCTTGAGCTTACCGAGGGCTTGATGGTCGAAAGCTCCGCTGAAATGCTGTCGATAATGAGAGACCTTCGTCAACTTGGGGTCGGGCTCTCGATCGATGACTTCGGGACGGGCTACGCGAACCTGCGCTACCTGGAAGAGCTTCCAATTACGGAGATCAAAATCGATCGCACCTTTGTCACGGGGCTTGGAGAGAGCCGCTCCAAGCAGATCATCGTCGAATCGATCATCAGGATCTCGAACGAACTCGGATTTCGTGTCGTAGCGGAGGGGATACAAACGAGCGATGACTGCGCACGTCTACGGGATATGAATTGCCGCTTCGGACAAGGGTTTTTCTTTGGCGAGGCCGTTGATGCCGCGACTTTCGCGTGCCTCCCGCCCCAGCTTGGACACCGTTAGGATCGTGCGTGGCTGGCATAACCTCAGCGTCGATATGTTCCCGTAATGTTCTTGCCCAAAGCAAAAATCTGTGGTTGTCTGGCTTGATCTCGCTCGCAACCTGACGCAGGGCCGCGAGCGAGCCGGTATCCGGGGGCTTGAGAAAAGATGGTGGCGCGGATTCGCACGGTCGCCCGGAAAAAGATCTTCGTCACCGAGTTCTCGGAACTCAAGGGCGACAAGCGCATCATCCTGATCGACGGCGAGCCGGTGGGCGCCATCAACCGCGTGCCGGCCGCTCACGATTCCCGCTCCAGCATGCATGTCGGCGGCCGCGCCGAAAAAAACCGAGCTGACGGAACGCGAGCGCGAGATCTGCGCCCGCATCGGGCCGGCGCTCAGGGAACGCGGCTTCATCCTGGTCGGCATCGACGTGATCGGCGACTACATGACCGAGATCAACGTGACCTCGCCGACCGGCGTGCGAGAGGTGCAGCGTTTCGGCGGCGCGGATATAGCTGCCCTGTTCTGGGATTGCGTGGAGGAGAAGCGGCTGAAGTCGGCCGCGTAATTGCCGTATGTTGACTCTACAGCACGGGTATCGCCCTCCTACCCTATTCGAGATTGTCGGAGCAATGCTGCGTCATCGCCGCTATCTCCGGAAAGGGTACCCTTCGGCGAAGTCGCAACCTGCTCTTCAGGCAAGTTTGCTGTCGGACGATCCGTTCATATCCTATTCGGGAATGTCCGGTACGCCGCTCGGATTGGCAAGTCACATGCCTCTCCTTCCACGCAGCCACCGTGCCTGGTTTCTCATCTCGCCAACCTGGTCCATCGAAAACAATTCCAGCGTCAAAACGATCCGGACCTATGCCGTTCTGCATAGACTTAGGAACCCCGGTCACTCGCTAATTTTCCTATCCAACACACAAGCCGAGGCTGACCTCTTGAACCAGTCCGGTGAGGCGGCCGTCCTGCACAACAAGACTTCAACAACCTCCGAATACATATTCAGGCCTCTCAAGAACGTCCCTGTAGAATTTGATGCAATCTACAATGCGCAACTGGCTTCGTGGAAACGCCACGACTTGTCTCTTGACATCGAGCGTTGCGCATTTGTCTTTTATCGTGATTTAGTCGGGTCATCTACGACGGAGTCGGAAAGGGCGCGAATAAATCGGCACAAGGAGTTCGCGCCGGGTCACGTGTTTATCAATGAGTTTGACAGCACCGGCAAGCCTGTCCGATTGGCGCCGGCTCACGTGAACATGCATCTAAATCGTGCAGCCGTGGGAATTTGTCTCTCCGAAATGGAGGGACCAATGTTCGCCAGCACAGAATATCTTCTCGCGGGGCTACCTGTTGTCACGACCCCGAACCATGGTGGCCGAGACCTTTATCTGGATGACGATTATTCGCTTACAGTTCCACCCGATCCTCGATCCATCGCGGAGGCTGTCTTAGCGCTGAAGGAGCGACGAATCCCCCGGGCTTATATTCGTTCGCAAACTTTGAAACGAGTTGAACGAGACCGCGGGCGGTTCATAGACCTTGTAAATGAGATTTTTCTGGAAAGCGGCTCTTTGCGCCGAATCGCCATGCCTTGGCCTTTCCGATATCCTGTCATGGAGTGGCTTCCACCCCACATCGCAATCGATCGATCGCTTTCAGGTACGGTCGATGCCTTCATCACCGCCTAATGCATGTCGCGCAAAAGTGACCTCGGTTTTGCGCGACATGCATTAGGTAGCGCTCCGGGCGTCGTCCCACTGCGCCAATTAGGCCGTCTTGCGCTCGACCACGCTGGGCTCCATCACGATCGCCGCGCGACGCCGGTCGGGCCCTTCGAGGAAGTCGACCAGCGCGTCGATGGCGATGGTGCCTGCTTCGAAGATGCGGCGGTCGATCGTCGACAGCGGGCGTTCCAGCAGCGGCGCCAGATAGATGTTGTCGAAGCCCATGACGGCGCAGTCATCGGGGACAACAAGCCCCTTTTCGCGGAGCGCAACCGTGGCGCCGATGGCCAGCATGTCGCTCATGCAGCAGATGGCCGAAAACCGGGTGCTTTCCAGCAGCTCCCGCGTCGCCTGGCGCCCAAAACTGTGCTGGAACTCGCCGCAGCGGACGAGGTCGCGATCGACGGCGATGCCAGCCTGGCGGTGCGCCTCCTCGAAGCCGGCGAGCCTGATCCTGGTGTTCGAGCTTTCCGCCGAACCGCTGAGGAAGACGATGCGCGTATGACCCTTGGCGATCAGGTAGCCGGCCGACTGGAAGGCGCCGTTACGATAGTCGGTATCGACGGTCGCCGCCAGGCAATCGAGCTCCGGGACCTCGCGGTCCATCGACACGAACGGGATGTTCAGGCCCCGCAGCAGGCCGGCATTCGGGATCACGCCGCTCGCCGCCAGCACGATGCCGTCCACGCCATGGCCGGCGAGGAAGGCCAGATGCGCCTCCTCCTTATCCGGAATGCCATCCGAGTTGCACAGGATCGTCGTATAGCCGCGCTGCCGGGCAGCGTCGTCGCAGGCGCGAACCAGCTCGGTGAAATAGGGGTTGAGAATATCCGGAACGATGATGCCGAGGACCTGCGAGCGACGGGTGACCAGCGAGCGGGCGATGGAGTTGGGCGTGTAGTTGAGCTCCCGCGCCAGCGACCAGATGCGGCTGCGCGTTTCCTCGCTGATGAAGGCGTCCTTGCGGTTGAGGACCTTGGAGACGGTGGCGATGGATACGCCGGCACCTCTCGCAATATCCTTGATGGTCGCCGCCACATGTCCTCGCATTGCTTGCCAAGCACCGTCGTCCTGATCCCGTAGCCTCTTACGTCGGCAAAGTCGACCGGCACAGGTGGCGAGCAGGGGCTCCGGCCGGTCGATCGTGTTGACAGCTGGCTGGCATTGCCGTAGGTAAACGTTTAACTCCCTCGATATGAGACTTTCCAATGCCCGTTCCGCTGTCCCACAGTGCAAGCCCGGCAACGCAAGAGACCGCGACGTGACCATGCTTTCCAGAATCCCGCTGGTGATGGATGTCGACACCGGCACCGACGATGCCGTCTGCATCGCGGCGGCGACGCTCTGCGCGGACAGGATCGAGCTGGTCGGGATCGGCGCCGTCTGCGGCAATGTCGAGATCGAGAAGACGGCCAGGAACACGCTGGATCTGATCGATTTTCTCGGCTGCGACGCGCCCGTGCATGTCGGCGCTTCTCGCCCGCTCGCCAGGCCATTGTGCACCGCCGTCAGCCACGGCACGACCGGACTGGGCGACGTGGTGCTGCCCGCCGCGCGGCGCGGCTTTGCCGAGGGCGGCGTAACGGAATTGATCCACGAGGCGGCGAAGCAGCACCCGGGCAGGCTCGAGATCCTCGCCGTCGGGCCGCTGACCAACATCGCCACCGCGCTGATCGAACACCCTGAGCTGCCGTCGCTGATCAAACGCATCACCATCATGGGCGGCGCCATCCGCGGCGGCAACATGACCCTGGCCTCGGAGTTCAATCTCTATTGCGATCCCGAAGCCGCACGCATCGTCTTCGAATCCGGCTGCGCGCTGACGATGGTCGGCCTCGACGTCACGCTGAAGCCGGAGCTGCCGCGCCATGTGTTCGACCGGATAAGGGCTGCATCAGGTCCGCAAGCGGATGTGGTAGCGCGGGTGCTGGACTTCATGATGCGGCGCAAGGACGAATTCGGCGCCGACGACCCGAACCTGCATGACGTGATTGCGCTCGCCGCGATCGTAAAACCGTCGCTGTTCAGGTTCGAAAGCTATTACGTGCATCTGGAAACCGGCGGCGAGGTCACCCGCGGCATGACCATCGCCGATTTCAACAATGTATCAAAGAGGCCGCCAAACGCGCGGGTGGCCGTCGATATCGACGTCGACGGCTTCTGGGACTGGTTCGTCGATCTTTTCGGAGCTGGGAGATAAATGGGGCAGGATAGCGAGCATTGCGAATTCGACCGCCATCATGCGCTGGTCGAGGGCCTGGCGGCGGAGGTCCGGGGCGGATGCCTTCACCGGCGCGAGTTCCTGGCGATGGCAAGCATTTTCGGCGCATCGGCGGTGGCCGCCTATGGCCTGATCGGGCTCGCCGCGCCGACGCCGGCGCGAGCCGCCGAGCCGAAGAAGGGCGGTGTGCTGCGCGTTTCCACCTTCGTCAAGGAGCAGAAGGACCCGCGCGCCTATGACTGGCCGGAAATGGCCAATATCGCGCGCCAGTTCCTCGACACGCTGGTGCGCTACGACACCGACTACACGTTCAAGCCTTCGCTGCTGGAAAGCTGGAAGGTCAATGACGACGCCACCGAATACACGCTCAATCTGCGGCGCGGCGTGACCTGGAACAATGGCGACGACTTCACCGCCGAGGACGTGGTCTTCAACCTCGAGCGCTGGTGCGACAAGGCGGCCGAAGGCAATTCCATGGCCGGCCGCATGACCGCGCTGATCGACGCCAAGACCGGCAAGGCGCGCGACGGCGCCATCACCAAAGCCGACGACCACACGGTGGTGCTGAAACTGTCCTCGTCCGACATCTCGATCATCCCGTCGATGACGGAATATTCCGCGCTGATCGTGCATCGCGGCTATGAGAAGGCCGGCGCCAATCTCATCGCGCATCCGGTCGGCACCGGCGCTTTCGAGCTGGTCTCCTACGACGTCGGCACCAAGGCTGTCGTCAAGCGGCGCCAGAACGGCAAGTGGTGGGGTGGCGAGGTCTATCTCGACGGCATCGAGTTCATCGACTACGGCACCGATCCGGCCGCCTGGGTGAGCGCCTTCGAAGCCGGCGAGATCGACACCAATTTCGAGACCACCGCCGACTATGTCGCGATCATGGACGGCCTGGGGCTGGTGAAGTCGGAAGTGGTGACGGCGGCGACGATCCTTGCCCGCACCAATGTGACCAACAAGCCCTATGACGACATACGCGTGCGCCGCGCCCTGCAAATGGCGACCGACAATCAGGCCGTGCTGACGCTCGGCTATGGCGGCAAGGGCACGGTCGCCGAGAACCACCATGTCAGCCCGCTGCATCCGGAATATTACGCGCTGCCGAAGAAGACGCGCGGCCTCGAAGGCGCCAAAAAGCTGATGGCGGAGGCCGGGCAGCTCGATTTCGAGCACGAGCTGATCACCGGCGACGAGGACTGGCACCGCAGCACCGGAGACGCCATCGCCGCGCAGCTGCGCGAGGCTGGCTTCAAGGTGAAGCGCACCGTGCTGCCGGGCTCGACCTTCTGGAACAACTGGACCAAATATCCCTTCTCGATGACGTCGTGGGGCATGCGGCCGCTGGGCGTCCAGAACCTCGCGCTCGCTTATCGCAGCGGCGAGGCGTGGAACGAATCCGGCTACGCCAATCCCGCGTTCGACAAGAAGCTCGACGAGGCGCTTGCCGTGCCGGACGTTGAAAAGCGCAAGGAGATCATGAAGGATGTCGAACAGATCCTCCAGGATTCCGGCATCCTCATCCAGCCTTACTGGCGCTCGCTGTTCACCCATTCGGTGGCGGCGGTGAAGGACAATCCGGCGCATCCCAATCTCGAGCAGCATTTCGAGAAGGTGTGGCTGGACCGGTAGGCTGGGGAGGCGACAATATACCGGTTCGGCCACGCACCGTTGCCGCGGCCGAATCGATGTTCTTGTAATGTTCTTGCCTCAGCGACAAATCTGTGGTTGTCTGGCGTGAGGTCTTGGGCGGGCTGATCGCAGCGCCGTGCAGGAGCCTGAATCCGGGGGCGGGAAACATGGTGGCGCGGGTTCGCACGGTGGCTTTCCAGGGCATCGAGGCCGTGCCGGTCGATGTCCAGGTGATGGTCGGGCCGGGCAAGGTCGGCATGCAGATCGTCGGCCTGCCGGACAAGGCGGTGGCCGAAAGCCGCGAGCGCGTACAAGCGGCGCTGCACGCATCGGGCCTGTCGATGCCTTCGAAGAAGGTGACGGTGAACCTCGCGCCGGCCGATCTTCCCAAGGAAGGCAGCCATTACGACCTGCCGATCGCGCTTGGCCTGATGGCGGCGCTCGGCGCCATACCGGGCGACATGCTTGCCGGCTATGTGGTGCTTGGCGAATTGTCGCTCGACGGCACGATCGCCGGGGTGGCGGGCGCGCTGCCGGCGGCGATCGGCGCCAATGCCGAGGGCAAGGGCCTGATCTGCCCCTTCGCCTGCGGGCCGGAGGCGGCCTGGGCCGGCAAGGATTTCGACATATTGGCGCCACGCAGCCTGATCGCGGTCGCCAATCATTTTCGCGGCACGCAGGTGCTGTCGCGGCCCGAGGCCGGCATAAAGCTTGCGGCGCGCGACCTGCCGGACCTCACCGACATCAAGGGCCAGGAGAGTGCCAAGCGGGCGCTGGAAGTGGCCGCCGCCGGCGGACACAACCTCCTGATGGTCGGACCGCCTGGCTCGGGCAAGTCGATGCTGGCGCAGCGCCTGCCCTCGATCCTGCCGCCGCTGGCGCCGAAGGAACTGCTCGAAGTGTCGATGATCGCGTCCGTTGCCGGCGAGCTCGGCGAAGGCAAGCTGACGGACCGGCGGCCGTTCCGCGCCCCGCATCACTCCGCCTCGATGGCGGCGATGGTGGGCGGCGGGCTGCGCGCGCGGCCGGGCGAGGTCTCGCTCGCCCATCACGGCGTTCTGTTCCTCGACGAGTTGCCGGAATTCACGCCGCAAACGCTCGATGCGCTGCGGCAGCCGCTGGAAACGGGCGACTGCATGATCGCGCGGGCCAACCACCGCGTCACCTATCCGGCCCGCATCCAGCTGGTGGCGGCGATGAACCCATGTCGTTGCGGCATGTCGGGCGAGCCCGGCTATCGCTGCTTGCGCGGCGACCGCTGCCGCACCGAATACCAGGCGCGCATTTCCGGCCCGCTGCTCGACCGCATCGACCTTCGGATCGAGGTGCCGGCGGTCTCGGCGAGCGACCTGATCCGACCGGACAAGGCTGAGACAAGTGCCGCGGTGGCGCAGCGCGTGGCCCGTGCGCGCGCCATGCAGCGCGAACGGCTGGAAAGACTGGGAGCAGGCGCCACCACCAACGCGCATTGCCCGCCTTCGATCATCGAGGAGATCGCCAAGCCCGATACCGCCGGCCTGACGCTGCTCAAGGACGCCAGCGAAAAGCTCGGCTTTTCGGCGCGGGCCTATCATCGCGTGCTGAAGGTGGCGCGCACGCTGGCCGACCTCGACGCCAGCGAGACGGTCGGCCGCATTCATCTGGCCGAGGCGATTTCCTACCGGGTGAGCGCGGAGCGGATGGCGCAGGCGGCTTGATGAAGCGACCTGATGCCGCCGGAACGGGGAAGAGCTCTGTCATTTTTTGTTCAAGGCAATTCCTGACGGCGGCGCGATTTGGCGTGCAGCCGCGCCGGCATCATCATGAGCAAATTGCGATGCCCGGAATCAGAATTTGTAGGCTAAGGCAGCGCGAACGACACTGAAGTTCATCTTCACGTTATACGGATCGATCGGGTCAAACCCGAAGTCTTTCTTGCCGAGGTCGACATAGAGATATTCCGCACGGGCGGTCCAATTGTTGCTGAAAGCGTATTCAACACCGCCGCCGACTGCATATCCTGTCTGGAATTTGGTCCTGGCTACACCGAAGACGTGCTCATCGATTTTCACATCACCCATCGCAACGCCGGCCGTGACATAAGGAAGCCAGCGATCAAAGGCGTAGCCGACGCGGCCCCGGATCGTTCCGAAGGCATCGACGCTCGCTTCTGCGCCAAGGCCGCCGCCGCCAACCCCCGGCGAGAATTCTTTCTTGAAACCCAGGTAGTTGATATCGCCTTCGATACCGAGAACCCACTGACCGTACTGATAATTGGCGCCAACCAAAGCGCCGCCGGTGAAATTGCCGATGTCTGCCGACCCAGGAATGCCGATGAAATCGCCATCGACCTTTCCGAAGGCCCCACCCGCATTCGCACCAACATAAAGGCCGGTCCAGGAATAGGGAACTTCCATGGAGGCCACGGGTTGGACGATGTCAGCGGCATTGGCCCCAGTCATGGCCACGCCCAGAACCAGGAAAGTCCCAAGGATAGAACGCATCGATTGTCTCCCAAGCGTCGCTCGTTATCGCCGCCACTGCAAAGAGCTTAATCTTAATTGTCTAATAAACCTGTAGCAAAACAGTCACTCAATGCGGGAAATGAGGATTGCCGAACGTCCAAGGCGGAACACTTTCTGATCGGCGGACAAAGTGCTGAAGCGGCAATTGATGCCGGTAAGGACGCCAACGGGACGCTCGGCTTCATGCGTGAACTTATCGCCGGAAAGGGGCGCGGATGCCGGCCGATCTCCTCCTCAATCGGTCGCCGGGATCAGCTTCTGCAGCGTCGGCGCCAGGATCATGCCGAAGGTCAGGACATCGCCATAGGCCCGGGCGGAAATCATCGCCCCGTGCACGGTCGCCATGAAGGCCTCCGCTTCCGCGCGCGGGGCGGCGGAAATCGTCAATGCTCCCTGCGCGGCACCGCGCTCGATGACGCCGGTCAGCCACCCCGAGAGAAACTGAAAATACGCCCGGACCTCCACGGCAACCTCCGGCGGAAGGGCGGGAAGCTCGCTGGCAAGCAGCGCGCAGACGCAGATCGGCCTGCTCGCGTCCTCGATGCACTGCGCCCAGAAGCCGACATAGGTTCGCAGCAATTCCGGCGGCGCAGGCACATTGCGCTCAAGCTCCGTCATGCCCGTCACGGCATCCTCGAGGTAGCGCCTGACCAGGGTCTGCACGAGGTCGACCTTGCTGGGGAAATGATGATGGATGCTGGCTTTGCGGATACCGACGACCTCGGCGATATCGGCGTAGCTGAACCCGTTATAGCCGCCGGCGACGATGAAGCTTCGCGCGGCGGCCAGGATGTCATCGGCGGTGTTCGAGGGCTTATCCATAGACATGCCTAACGTCCGACGGAAGAAAGCTCAACTCGCCACCTGCCGCGACTTGCGAAGCATATCGCTGACGGAAAGCCACACGGCGGACACCAGGAAGTAGAAGGCGCCGAAGGCGGCGTAGGGCGCGACATTGGCGATGCCGATGGCCTCCGCGCCGCCCGCCATCTTGACGAAGAAGAGTCCGGCCAGCGCTGACTGGGCGCCGCTCAGGATCATCGCCCACTGCGCGCCGCTGGTCTTCCAGCGGCGTAGGGCGGTGAGGAGCTGAAATGCGCCGGAGACGACCGCCCAGACCCCATAGACCGCAAGCACCGCGTTCATGCTGTGGCCAAGCGCGACGGCGACCGCGATCGCGGTGATGATGCTGACGGCGAAATTGAGCAACTGCGACCTGTTGCGGCTCAAGCCGCCGCTGCGCTGCGCGTCGACATAGTTCGCGAGCGCGTCCCAGGCGGGGTAGACCACCAGCATGACGGCGGCGAGCGGCGGAACCGACTTAGCGACGGTGAAGGCTCCCGCGACCCAGGCCGCCGATACGGCAAACCGTAGATAGTAGTAGCTTTTGAGCCAGCCGTTTGAGGACCGGGCGCGGTTCTGGCCGCTCATTTGTGAAGACATGACGGATACCTTTCCTGGAGAAGTCGTCACCAACCTACTAGTAGGTAGGTCAACATTCGTCAAGCGATTTGCGAGGTTGCCGCCTCGTTGAGCGCTCGACGATGCGTTCGCATCCCGGTAACTGCGTGGTATGCTGGAACGGATCCGCGCGGGGGCGAAGGATGATTTCAGTTCTGCCGGCGCGCAGCGCCGAAGACTTCGAGACCATGGCCATGCTCTGCGGCAGGCTAGCGCAGTGGGATGTCGACGCGTCCGCGCCCCATGGTGTCTCGGAGGAGGATATAAGGACGCTCTTCCAGCCCGGCACCAGCGGCCATAAACTGGCAATGCAATTCGGTGTGCCGGGTGCCATGGCCTTCATTGCGCGATCGGGCAACGTGCCGGCGGGCTGCCTCGCTTTCGGTCCGTTCGGCGATGGCACGGCGGAACTTCACAAGTTCTTCGTCGATGCATCCTTCCGGGGACAAGGCATAGGTCGCGCGCTGATGGGCGCAGTCCTGGCGGAGATCGACAAGAGCCCGGCCCGCATGGTGCTGATCCACACCACTTTCTATATGGAAAGCGCGATTGCCGTGTACGAGACGTTCGGCTTCAGGCCCTGCGCTCCGTTTCGCGACACGCCCGCGCATGTCAGGCACACGGACGTCTTCCTGTCGCGCACGATCAAAGGCGGGTGAGGGCCGCAACCGCCGACCAGCCGGCGGTAAGCCAGCAGACTCAAGCAGAGTCCTGCCTGTCGCGCGCCTTTAGCTCCAGCCGCCGCTTATGCAGCACCGGCTCCGTATAGCCGTTGGGCTGAACGGTGCCCTTGAACACCAGGTCGCAGGCGGCCTGGAAGGCGATGGAATTGTCGAAATCCGGCGCCATCGGCTGGTAGAGCGGGTCGCCGACATTCTGGCGGTCGACGATCGCCGCCATGCGCTGCAGTGAATCCCGCACCTGGATTTCCGAGCAGACCTTGTGGCGCAGCCAGTTGGCGATGTGCTGCGAGGAGATGCGCAGCGTGGCGCGGTCCTCCATCAGGCCGACATCGTTGATATCGGGCACTTTCGAACAGCCGACGCCCTGGTCGATCCAGCGCACGACATAGCCCAGGATGCCTTGCGCATTGTTGTCGAGCTCGCGCTGGATCTCGTCCGGCGTCCAGTTCGGCCGCACCGCGACCGGCACCGACAGGATGTCGTCGAGCTTCGCCTTCGGCCGGCTCTTCAGCGCCGCCTGCACGGCGTGCACGTCGACCTTGTGGTAATGCGTGGCGTGCAGTGTGGCGGCCGTCGGCGACGGCACCCAGGCGGTGTTGGCGCCGGCCTTGGGATGCGCGATCTTCTCGACGAGCATCGCCGCCATCAGGTCCGGCATCGCCCACATGCCCTTGCCGATCTGGGCGTGGCCGGCGAGCCCGCATTCCAGGCCCGTGTCGACATTCCACGCCTCATAGGCGGAAATCCAGGCGGCCTGCTTCATGTCGTCCTTGCGGATCATCGGGCCGGCTTCCATCGAGGTGTGGATCTCGTCGCCGGTGCGGTCGAGGAAGCCGGTGTTGATGAAAACGACGCGCTCCTTCGCGGCACGGATCGCTTCCTTGAGGTTGATCGTGGTGCGCCTCTCCTCGTCCATGATGCCCATCTTGATGGTGTTCCTGGCCATGCCGAGCAGCGCCTCGACCCGGTCGAAAATCTCGACGGCGAAAGCGACCTCTTCGGGCCCATGCATCTTGGGCTTCACAACATACATCGAGCCGGCGCGGGAGTTGGCGCGGCGGCCGTCGTCGCCGACATCGTGCAGCGCGATCAACGCGGTGATGGCGGCGTCCATGATGCCTTCCGGCACCTCGTGGCCCTCGTGGTCCGCGATCGCCGGATTGGTCATCAGGTGGCCGACATTGCGCACCAGCATCAGCGAGCGCCCCGGCAGCAAGAGCTGGCCGCCATTCGGCGCCGTGTAGCGGCGGTCGGGGTTGAGCTTGCGGGTGAACGTCTTGCCGCCCTTGGTGATCTCTTCGGCAAGGTCGCCCTTCATCAGGCCGAGCCAGTTGCGGTAGACGACGACCTTGTCCTCGGCATCGACGGCCGCGACCGAATCCTCGCAGTCCTGGATGGTGGTCAAGGCCGATTCCAGGATGACGTCGGCGATGCCCGCAGGATCGGTCTTGCCGATCTGGTTGGCGCGGTCGATCACGATCTCGATATGCAGGCCGTTCTTCACCAGAAGCACGGCTTCGGGATTGGCGGCATCGCCGCGATAGCCGGCGAACTGTTTTGGGTCGGCGAGCGTCGTGGCGCCGGCGCCCTCGCCGAGCTTCAGCGCGCCATTGGCGACCGAGAGCCCGTTGACGCCCGCCCATTTGCCCGTGGTCAGCGGCACCGACTGGTCGAGGAAATCCCTGGCCCAGGCAATCACCTTGGCGCCGCGCGCCGGGTTGAAGCCCTTGCCCTTCTCGGCGCCGCCGGTCTCGGGAATGGCGTCGGTGCCGTAGAGCGCGTCATAGAGCGAGCCCCAGCGGGCATTGGCGGCGTTGAGCGCATAGCGCGCGTTCATCACCGGCACCACCAGCTGCGGTCCGGCGACGACGGCGATCTCGGGATCGACATTGACGGTCGATACGCTGAAGGCCGGGCCTTCCGGCACCAGGTAGCCGATCTCCTTCAGGAAATTCTTGTAGCCTTCCATGTCGACCGGCGCGCCATTGGCGCGGTACCAGCCGTCGAGCTTTTCCTGCATAGCGTCGCGTTTTGCCAGCAGCGCCCGGTTCTTCGGCGCGAGGTCGTGGACGATCTCTGAAAAGCCGGTCCAGAATTTCTCCGGGTCGATGCCGGTGCCGACTGCCGCCTCCTCGGCCACGAAGTCATGGAGCTCCCGGGCAATCCGCAACCCGGCGATCTCGATGCGGTCGGTCATCTGCACGTCTCCAGATAGTAGGCTTGCCGGGCGTTTGGCATGTTTGGGGTTGCGGGGTCAATTCGGCTTAGGGTGTAGGGGGGTTGGCGGGGCGGCGAAGCTGCTGATCTCCCCCCTCGTGGGGCAGATGCCCGGCAGGGCAGAGGGGGCGCGAAGGAACGCCAACCTTGTCACTTCTATCCCGTGCAAATGTCACCCAGACTGGCTGTCGGAGAGGCGGAAGAACGGAGACGCTGGCGGGACAGCGCCCCCCTCTGGCCTGCCGGCCATCTCCCCCACAAGGGGGGAGATTACGCTCTCCCTCACACCGCAATCCGCGGCCGTCCCGACGCCACGGCCACCACATGCGCTTCGATGAACATGCGTTGGCCCTCGATGGTCGAGACCTTGAACTCGGTGGCGATTTCGATCTCGGCGCTGTCGGTGCCGGCGTCCTTCGCGCGCTCGGCCGCCAATGCCCGCACATCGGCCTCAGCCGCCGCGATCGCCTTCTCCTCCTCGGTGAAGTCGCGCACCGTCTGGCCCGAGGCGAGGCGGAACAGGCCTTCCTTGGGCTGGCTGACGCGGGCCTCGGCCGAGACGCGCACCTGGCCGACCACGGCGCCGAGCGCGTTGGCGACGTCGGTGTCTTCCGGCACGATGCAGCCATTGCCGACCAGCACGGCCAAGCCGGCATAATGCAGCGGCGCCGACGCGCCGAGGCCGATGACCGGGCGGTCGAGCGCGACGGTGAAGCGGGCGATGCCGGGATGGGCATCGACCGCGCGCTGCACCAGCGCGTGCGCGACGGTCGCGGCGCCGTCCAGCCCGTCCTCGGCGAAGGCGGTTTCAAGGATGTATTCGGCCGACCAGCGAGTCAGCGTCACCAGCACGCGCTCGGCGATGGCTTCCGGCGTCGCGGCGATCGTCTGGCCGCGGCCGTCGCGGCGGCGGGCGAAGAGCTCGGCGCCGAGGCGGGCGGCGGCGGCGTCCCAATTGGACTGTTTTCCCACGACATGGGCCGCGTCGGACGGCGTGAAACCCGAGATATGCACGAGCCCCCGCGCGACCAGCCGGTTCAGCGTGGCGTTCTGGGCATTCGACGACAAAAGCCTGTCGAGCACGAGCGGCACGGAACCGATCGTCTCGTAGAGCTTCGCTTCCGGCGCGGTGAGGCCGGCGGCGAGCCGGTCCGGCACGCCGGTGCGCATGGCGAAGCGCCCGTCCATGCGGCCAGGGTTCGGCGCGCGCAGCTGCCGCTCCAGCTCCGACGTCACCGCCTCGCCATGCACCATGCCCGACAGCGCCAGCGGCACCAGGCGGCGCGGCCCGAGCAGGATTCTCGGGTCGAGCGCGCCGTCTTCCAGCGTGACTTCGGAATCACCGCCGAGGCCGAAGGTGCGCATCGCGACCGCCTCGACCATGGTGCGGAAACCGCCGACGGTGGCGCCTTCCGGATCGAGGCGCGGGCGGCCGCCATCGAGCACGGCGACGTCTGTCGTGGTGCCGCCGATATCCGAGACCATGGCGTCGTCCAGCCCGGTCATGTGGCGGGCGCCGACAAGGCTGGCGGCCGGGCCGGACAGGATCGTCTCGATCGGCCGCTGGCGGGCGAAGGCCGCCGAGACCAGCGCGCCGTCGCCGCGCACCACCATCAGGGGTGCTGCGATGCCGCGATGGCCAAGAAAACCTTCGGTCGCAGCGACCAGCCGGTCGATCATCGAGATCAGGCGGGCGTTGAGCAAGGTGGTGAGCGCCCGGCGCGGGCCGCCGAGCTTGGCCGACAACTCGTGGCTGGCGGTGACCGGCAGGCCGGTCTTGTCGCGGATCAGGTCGCGGGCCGCAAGCTCATGCGCCGGGTTGCGGGTGGCGAAATAGGCGCAGACGGCAAAGCCCGACACCGAGCCGCCAAGCTCGGGGAGCGCCGCCTCGAGGCCGGACAGGTCGAGTTTCGCCGCATTGCCATGCACGTCATGGCCGCCGGGGCAGAACACCACCGGGTCGGTGCCGAGCGCCGTCTTCAACCCGTCGCGGGCAAGGTCGGCCTCGGAAAAGCCGATCATGACCAGCGCCACGCGCCCGCCCTGGCCCTCGACCAGCGCGTTGGTGGCCAGAGTGGTGGACATCGAGACCAGCTTGATGGCGGCCGGATCGGTGGCGGATTCCTGAAGCACCGCATCCACTGCGCCGGAAATGCCGACGGCGAGGTCGTGCCGCGTGGTCAGCGATTTGGCCTTGGCCAGGACTTTTCCCTTGGGTCCGCCTCCCTCGGACCACAGCACGGCATCGGTGTAGGTGCCGCCGGTGTCGATGCCGAGGAAGAGGGGGTGAGGCTTGGCGGTCATTTTGGGCGGGCGGTCCGGGCAAGAGGGCTTTGTCGCGAAGCCCTTAGCCGATACGGGCTGGCCGATAAAGGCGGGAGAGGTGGGCCAGGGGGGAAGAGCTAATCTCCCCCCTTGTGGGGGAGATGGCCGGCAGGCCAGAGGGGGGCGCTGTCCCGCTGACCTGACCGCGCTATTCGGATGGACTTCCAAGCCCGGTCACGATCACGATATGCTGGCAAACACTATCGATGTCGCGAATGACACCTTCGTTCCAGAACCGCAGAACGGTCCAGCCATCTTTCTCCAGCCTCGCAGTCCGTGCCTCATCGCCTGCGACGGCATCGGCTTCTCCGTGCTGAGACCCGTCGACCTCGACGACGAGCTTCTTCTGCGGGCAAGCGAAGTCTACGATATATCCGGCGATCGGGAACTGGCGCCGGAAGCCTAGGTCCATCAACCGATGGGCGCGAAGCTCGTTCCAAAGCTTCAATTCGGCTCCTGTCATCACCTTGCGCATTGATCTGGCGTTGGCGCGGTGTTTTGGCGGCAGCGGCGTATGGGGCATTTGCATCGCTCGGTGATTGTTAAGGTTCGCGCTCTACGGCGCCCCCCTCTGTCCTGCCGGACATCTCCCCCACGAGGGGGGAGATTGGCAGCTTCGACGCCTACCCCACAAACCCCACCCTTTTATGGCTCCCGTCGCAGAACGGCTTGTTGGCCGAATGCCCGCAGCGGCAGAGAAACACCTTGGTGGTGCGGGCGATCGTATGTCCTGTCCCGGTGACGATCTCGGCATTGCCTTCGACCTTGAGCGGGCCGTTGACGGTGGGCGTCACGGTCAGCGGGCCATCCCGCGCCTCCAGCACCTGCGCTTCCTTCAGCGGCGGCTCGCCGGTGGCGATGAAGCCGGCCTTGATGTGGCTATTGTCGCAGAACGGCTTGTTCTGCGACAGGCCGCAGCGGCAGAGCGTGGCGCGGAAGACGGTTTCGTCGCCCAGCACGATCTCGGCATGCACCGCCAGCGGGCCGTTTTCCCTCAACCGCACCGTGTTGACCACCGGCGGCTTCTCCTGCGGTCCGCCATCCTTTCTGGTGTAGGTGATGGCGCCCGACGGGCAGTTCTGCGCCAGCGCCACGACCTGCTCGACGCTGGCCGCTTCCGGATGGATCCATTCGCCCGGCGCGTTGGGCACGAAGACATGCGGGTTGCCGAGCACGCAATTGCGCGAATGGATGCAGCGCTTGCCGCTGAAAGAAACGTCGAGCTTCTCGCCTTCGACCGTGCCTGCCATTTGGGTGGGGTCTCCTGTTGGTGGGTGGAGACGAGGCTAGGGCGGGGGCGAGAGGGGCGTCAAGCTGGCCGGATGCACAGCCGGTGTCCAGCCGATAGATGGGTAACACTTTGAACCGGATACATAGGTAACAGTTTCTCCCCTATGATGCGTTCG